>CAZLSG010000044.1:0-22191 GCA_964562135.1 uncultured Pseudoxanthomonas sp.
TCCGCACAGATCATAGCTATGAAACGACGAAATTATCCACATAATTAATGCTTTGCCATTCGCAGTCGGAGAACCCATGGTCAACGTCCACTCACTCGCCCCCCTGCGCGCCCACAAGGGCCAGCGCCTGACCCGAGGCTTGGACGATGCCGCGCTGGAGCGTCTGATCGGCTCGCATCCGGACCTGGTTGCCGCCATCGAGGCGGCCGTGGCCGAGCATGCCCGCCTGCAGGCCGAGTTCCCCGACCTGCTGGACCTGGACGAGGCCGAGCAGATCAAGGCCGTGCAGGCCGGCTTCGTCAATTTCTACGCCGAGGATGCCATCAATCCGTACCTCGCCCTGACCGCGCGCGGCCCCTGGGTGGTGACCCTGAACGGCGCCGTGCTCTATGACGCCGGCGGCTACGGCATGCTTGGCTTCGGCCACACGCCGGTACCGGTGCTGGACGCCATGCAGCGCCCGCAGGTCATGGCCAACATCATGACCCCCAGCCTGTCGCAACTCCGTTTCGACCGCGCCCTGCGCAAGGAAATCGGCCACACCCGCGGCGGTTGCCCGTATGCGCGCTTCATGTGCCTGAACTCCGGCTCCGAATCGGTGGGCCTGGCGGCCCGCATCGCCGACGTCAACAGCAAGCTGATGACCGATCCAGGCGCCCGGCACGAAGGCCGCGCCATCAAGCGCGTGGTGGTCAAAGGCAGCTTCCACGGACGCACCGAGCGGCCCGCGCTGTATTCGGACTCCACGCGCAAGACCTACCTGGAGCACCTGGCCAGCTACCGCAACGAAGACTCGCTGATCGCCATCGAACCCTATGACGCCGACGCGCTGAGGCGCGCCTTCGCCGATGCCGATACCAACGGCTGGTTCATCGAAGCCGTGTTCCTGGAGCCGGTGATGGGCGAAGGCGACCCCGGCCGCGCGGTGCCCCCCGCGTTCTACGCGGCGGCGCGCGAACTGACCCGCGCGCATGGCTGCCTGCTGCTGGTCGACTCCATCCAGGCCGGCCTGCGTGCGCACGGCGTGCTGTCCATCGTCGACTATCCGGGCTTCGAAGGGTTGGATGCGCCGGACATGGAAACCTATTCCAAGGCGCTGAACGCCGCGCAATACCCGCTGTCGGTGCTGGCGGTCAACGAACGCGCCGCCGGGCTGTACCGCAAGGGCATCTACGGCAACACCATGACCACCAATCCGCGCGCGCTGGACGTGGCCTGCGCCACGCTGTCGATGCTGACCCCGCAGGTCCGCGACAACATCCGCGCCCGGGGCCGCGAGGCCGTCGAAAAACTGGAAGCGCTGAAAACCGAACTGGGCGGGTTGATCACCCAGGTCCAGGGCACCGGCCTGCTGTTCTCCTGCGAACTGTCGCCGCAGTTCAAGTGCTACGGGGCCGGTTCCATCGAGGAATGGCTGCGCTGGCACGGCCTGAACGTGATCCACGGAGGCGCAAATTCCTTGCGCTTCACGCCCCGCTTCACGATGACGCCGGCCGAACTGGACCTGCTGGTCGGCCTGGTCGGCCGCGCCCTGCGCGAAGGGCCGCGCATCAGCCAGAGCGCTGCCGCCTGAGTCCCGGCAATCCGGCCCTGCCGGTACCCGCCCGTGCCGCCCAGGGCGGCGCGGGCGAGGCGAGGTTCAAGGCTCGCGCATTTCCAGGTCCAGGGCCTCGGCGATCGATTTCCACGGCACCATCTTGAAGTTCTGGTTCTCGGCCGGCAGCACGTTGCGTCCGTCCTGCGCGACCATGGCGCCGTGTTCGAACCCGGGACCAAGGTTGCGGCTGGTGACTTCCAGCCCATCGGTTTCGGAGATGCCGTCGATGCCGCGCACGGGATCGGCCACCACCGCGAACGACCCCAGGTACTCCTGGCCGCCCTCGCGCCGGTAGACCGCATAGGTGTCGTTGCCCTGGCTGGAAACCACCAGGTAGCCACGCCCGTTGCCCAGGTCGTACAGGCCCACGCCCTCCAGGTCGTCCTTGATCGCGGGATTGGCGTCGACGCGATCGATGGCCACCTTCTCATCGCCGCCATCCGGCGCGGCCCGCAACTTCCACAACGCCACGTCTTCTTCACCCACGTAGAGGAAGCCGGTTTCATCGTCGGCCACGCATCCTTCGGTCTGTGAGTCGAAGGCAAGATCGCGCAGCAGCTCCGCCTTCACGCGCCCGTTGCCCGCATCCACCAGGCGCCACTGCCGCATCAAGGTGTCATCGCCATTGATGAAGACATAGACCTCGCCGCTGCGCGCATTGCGGTACATGCACAGGCCGTACGGATCATCCATCCCGGTCGGCTGCAGGCCATCGGCAATGGCGGTCAACGCACCGCTCGTGGTATCCAGCCGGTACAGGGCGATGGCCTGCCGCGAGCGATCGCTGGCGGCGACCAGCACGATGTCTTCGCCACCCAGGCGGAAGCCCTCGCGCAGGTCGACGTTGTTCATCTTGCCGTCCGCAATGAAGTGCTTGATCCGCCCCTGCATGTCGTACACGTAGAGGCCCGCCTTCTTGTCGGTGGCAATCACCAGGCTCTTCTCCGGCCGCGTGGGGTGCGCCCAGATCGCGGGATCGTCGGCGGCATCGCCGAAGCTGCCGACCGGCACGGTTTCGACATGCGCGGTGACCGTTGCGACCGTCGGCCCGGGTACCGTGTCCGGCGACGACGGCGTGCCGGGGGACAAGCCGAAGGCGGTCGCCAGTTCGGCGATGGACACCATTTTGAAATCGGGGCCATCCTCATCGGCCACCAGCAAGGCGCCGGCGGGGAACTCGCTTCCCAGCGCGCCACTGGCCACCGAGAGCGATCCGGGCTCGTCCATCGCCTCCCCGCCCTGCGGCGCCACGGCAAGACTGCCGATGAAGGCCTCGTCGCGCTCGATGTCATAGACGTTGATGTATCCACGCGATTCATCGGAAGCCAGCAGCCAGCGCGCGCCGGGACCGCCATCGTGGATGGCCAGGCCACCCACTTCCTCCAGCATTCCGATGCGCGGCGAGTCCACCAGTTGGGCGGCCAGATCCGCTTCCGGATCGGCGCTGAAGCGCCAGATGCCCACGGCTTCCTCGGAAGCGTATACCGTCGTGGCCGCCGGATCGGCCACGCAGCGCTTGAGCGTGGACGGCACGCTGAACCTGCGCACCTGGCGCGCATCCACCTTGCCATCCTCCGTCGCGAACAGGAGGTGGTGGTCGATTTCGCCGCCATCGCCGACCACGAAGGCATGCAGCGAGCCATCCAGGCGGCTCTTCAACAGGCAAACCCCTTCGGCGGCGAAGCCGAGCGGCAATTCGCGCGCGCCGATTTCGGCCAATGCATCGCCATCGGGACGGAACAACCTCAGTTTGTGTCCCTGGCTGTCGATGGCCGCCACCAGCGTGGTCGCGCCGCCGGCCAATTGCACGTCCTGCAGCGCATCCACGGACACCGCCTCCCCAGCCGGAACCGAACCCAGGCGCTTCCCGTCCAGCCCATAGACCTCCAAGCCGCCCATGGCCGTCGCACCGACAATCCGGCTGGCCGAGGGGTCGGATGCATTGATGATCCAGGCCGCGTCCTCGACGCCGCCGCCGGCCGCCGCCTCGGTCTTCCGGTCGGCCTGGAGCGTGACCGCCTTGTCCGAAGCCGCGCCTCCCCCCGGATTCGAACAGGCCGCCAGGACCGCCACGAATCCGGCAAGCGCCAGCCACCGCCTTGTCATATTCATCTTCCACACTCCCGTGATTCGTGCGGCCATGCCCCCGTGGAGGCCGCTCCCGTTCTGCCGCACCCTAGCCAAGCACCGGCATTTTTGCAAGAAAAATTCTATTTGTATTGAATTTTGGAAAGTTTGTTCGTAATCTTGCCCTGCCCGCCGGCCTGTCGCATCGACTCTCAACCACGGCGGACTGTCCTCGGGAGGGACTGAATCATGCGGACCTTGCGTCGAAATGCCCTTTTCAAGGCACTGTTGCTGGGACAGTGCGCACTGGCAATGAACCTTGCGGCCGCACAGGATGCACCGCCCCGCAATCAGGGCCAGGAGCCCGAAACCACCGATCTGGATGGCATCGTCGTCACCGGGCGCCGCGCCGCGGACCGCCTTGCCATCGATGACAAGCGCAATGCAGACGGCCAGGTGGATGCCATTCGTTCGGACGATGTCGGCCGCCTGCCCGACCAGAACGTCGCCGAGGCCGTGCGACGCCTGCCCGGCGTGACCACGGTGAACGACCAGGGCGAAGGCCGCTACCTCACCGTGCGCGGCGTGTCGCCCAATCTTCTCAACGTGACGCTCAACGGGCAAACCGCGCCGGCCCCGGAACCCGACGGCCGCCAGGTCAAGCTCGACGACATTCCCTCCGGATTGATCGGCGGCGTCACCGTTTCCAAGACGCTGACGCCCGACATGGACGCCAACGCGATCGCCGGCCAGGTCAACATCGAGACCTTGTCCGCGTTCGATCGCAACCGCACCTTCGGCACCGCGCGCGCCGCCTATGGCTACTACGACATCAACGGCGAGAATCCCTACGAATTCGATGGTTCGTTCGGCGGCGTGTTCGGCGCGAACAAGCAGTTCGGCGCGGTGTTCGCGGTCAACCATTCCGACCGCAGGATCGGTTCACAGAACGTGCAGAACCCCGGCGACTGGATCGAGGTGGATGACCAGTGGGTACCGGAAGGCCTGGAGGTGCGCCAGTACAATACCCATCGCCGCCGCTCCGGCGCGGTCGCCAACTTCGACTGGAAGGCCAACGAAAACGCATCCATGTTCCTGCGCTTCCTGTACTCGAAGTACCAGGACCAGGAGACCCGCGATGGCTTCGCGGTGGAATTCGACGAGGACGGCATAGCCCCGTCGTCGGCGACCGCCGGCACCTTCGAGGATGCCGAGGCCCTCCGCGCGATCCGCATGCGCGAGGAAACCACCAGCACCTTCACCGCCGCGACCGGCGGCGAGTTCAAGTTCGGCGACAGCACGCTCAAGGCCGAAGCCGCGTATTCCCGCGCCAACAAGCGCGACCCGCATCGCGATGAATGGGGTTTCGTGGCCGAGGAGATATCCGGCAGCTACCTGCTCCAGCCGCGCAGCTACAGCATCTCCTTCGACGACGACGCCGCGTTCGACACCTCGAACTTCGAGCCCGATTTCTATGAGCCGGAATCCCGGCGCGCCATCGAGGATCTGTACCAGGCGCGCCTGGACTACGTGATCCCGTATGGCAACGAAGGCTCCGAATTCCAGTTCGGCGTGAAGTACACCCGGCGCGAAAAGACCAACGACGAGAACGGGCAGGCCTGGGAATACGATGACGGCGACCTGACCATGGCCGATGTCGAGGGCGGCTACATCCCGACGGTGTTCGGTGGCCGCCACCGCCTGGGCCCGCTGGTGAGCGGTCCCCTCTCCAATGCCTACTTCGCCGCCAACCCGGGCGAATTCGAGGAAGACTTCGAGGGCACGCTGAGCGCGTCGCTGGCCGCCGACTACTCGATCACCGAGGACATCACCGCCGCCTACGCCATGGCCCGGTTGTGGTTCGGCAACCTCACCATCATCCCGGGCGTGCGCATGGAGCACACCAAGGGTACCTACGCAGCGCACGCGTTCGACATCGAGGATGCCAGCCTCGACCAGCCATTCAACGTGTTCGGCTCGCGCAGCTACACCGACTTCTTCCCCGGCATGAACATCCGCTGGGACATCGGCGAGAACTTCGTCGCCCGCGGCGCGATGACCCGCGCGATTGGCCGTCCGAATTACGAATCGCTTGCGCCGTTCGTCCAGATCGAAGGCGCCAACAGCCTGGAGCCCGAGGTGACGATGGGCAACCCGGACCTGCAGCCCCTGTACTCCAGCAACTTCGACCTCTCGCTGGAATACTACGTCGGCAACCGAGGCGTGCTGGCCGCGGCGGTATTCCACAAGATCATCAGCAATCCGATCTACGAGGTCACCCGCACCGATCAGGACGGCGTGTTCGGTGGCCTGGAGCTGACCGGCGCCGAGGTCTCGACCTGGACCAACGCGCGCAGGGCCACCGTATCCGGCCTGGAACTCAACGCCCAGTACGAGCTCAGCTTCCTGCCCTCGCCGTTCGACGGCTTCAGCGTCGGCGCCAACCTGACCTTCGTCGACTCCGAAGCCGAAGGCCTGCCGGCGCGCGACGACAAGGTGCCGTTGCCGAACCAGTCCGACCGGGTGGCCTCAGCGCAGATCAGCTACGAGAAGTACGGTTTCTCCGCGCGCCTGGCCTACACCTACCGTTCGGCGATGCTCAACGAGGTCCACGAGGACGACCCCGACGGCGACATCTACTGGGACTCCCTCAGTCAATGGGACATCAAGTTCGGCTACGAGCTCAATCCCAACTGGTCCGTCTTCCTCGAAGGCTCGAACCTCAACGATGCCGCGATGCGCGCCTACGCCGGTCGCCGCGACCGCACCATGGAAAAAGAGATCTACGGTTGGTCCGCGCGCCTGGGTATCCAGTTCAAGTTCTGACAACGGCAACGCACCATAGAGTTCCCTCCAGCGGCGGCCCCTGGCCGCCGCTATTTTTTTCATTGGAGTCCACATGAACGGTATATGCCAGCACATCTTCCGCATCGCCGGCATCGTCATGATCGCCTCGGCAGCCGCATCCTGTGCGCATCACGGCACGCCGCCTCCGCCCAGTGCCGCGGCTGACGATGGCGCCCTCCAACTGGAACGCGTGGTGATGCTGATGCGTCATGGCGTGCGTCCTCCGACACGGCAACACCCCACGCCCGAGGGCTTCACCCGCGAACCCTGGCCCACCTGGGACGTGCCGCCCGGCCATCTCACCGCCCATGGCTACCAAGGCACTGTGCTGATTGGCCAATGGAACAGGCAGGCTTTCGCCGCGCACGGCCTGTTTCCCGCGGAAGCTTGCCCGGAATCCGGCAGCGTGCGCGTGCGCACCAATACCATCCATCGCACGCGCGAATCCGGGCGCGGCTTCATCGAAGGCTTCGCGCCCGGATGCGGGCTTGCCATCGAACATGCCGACGGGGACCGCAACGACCCGCTGTTCGACGCCATTGATCTCGGCCGCGTGGCACACGACCCCGACCAGGCACGCGCGGCGGTGATGGCGCGCATGGAAGGCGATGCCGCCCGCGCCATATCTGCGCTGGACCCGGCATTCGCGCGCCTGGATGCCATCCTGGGATGCTGCGAGCCCCCCGTGTGCGAAGCGGCGGGCGCCCGTGAAGGATGCGGATTCGGCGACCTTCCGCCTGCCTCATGGGAAGACACCGGCCCACACAAACGAGTGAAGCTGGCTGGCCCCCTCACCATCGGCGGCACCGCGGCGCAAAGCCTGTTGCTGGAATACGTGGAAGGCAGGCCGCTGGATGCGATTGGCTGGGGACGCGCCATGGAAGAAGACATGGCCCTGCTGTCGCAGATCCATGCGGTCGAATTCGACCTGCTCGCCCGCACGCCCTATATCGCGCATCGCGCCGCCACGCCGATCCTCGAACACGTACTGGATGTTTTCGAGGCCGCGGACGCGCCGAAGCTGACCGTGCTTGTCGCGCACGACACCAACGCCGCCAACGTGGGTGGCGCGCTCGACCTGCACTGGCACGTCCCCGGGTATGCCGCCGACGACCCCGCCGTGGGTGGCGCGATCGGTTTCGAACTGTTGCGCGACAAAACGGGCGACCGCCATGTGCGCGTCTTCTATCAAGCCCAGGACACGCGGCAATTGCGCGAACTGCAGCCGCTCGACGCAAGCCGTCCGCCCTACTTCGCCTACCTGCCGCAATCGCTGTGCGGGCTTCCCGCCGATCCCACGCTGTGCCGTCTTGAGGACTTCGATACGGCGCTGCGGGCCCGCCTCACGCGCTGACCGCGCAAGGTCAAAGCTTCACCACTTCTCCGGTCTTCGAGGACAGCGTGGCCGCTTCGGCCAGGGCAAGCGCGGCCACGCCGTCGGCATAGCCTACCCGCGGCCGTGCGCCATCGAGGATGTCCGCGAAATGGTCCATTTCACGGCGGTAGGCTTCCGCATAACGGTCCAGGAAGAAATTCTGCAAACGATCGGCCGAAGCGCCTTCCCCGCTGAACACCTGCACCGTGCTTTCGAGCACGTTGTCGGCGCGCACCATGCCGGCCGACGCGTAGGCCTCGATGCGCTGGTCGTAGCCGTAGCCGCTGCGGCGCGTGTTGGAGATCACGCACAACCGCCCGGAAGCGGTCCGGAGCACCGTGCGCGCGGTATCCACGTCACCCAGCCGGCCGATCTCCGGATCCACCAGGCAGCTGCCCGTGGCCCACACTTCGGCCACCTCCTCGCCCAGCAACCAGCGCGCCATGTCGAAATCATGGATCGCCATGTCCTTGAACAGTCCACCGGAAACCGCGACATAGGAAGGCGGCGGCGGCGCCGGGTCGTTCGACGTGATCTGCAGGCTTTCGATGCTGCCTATCGCGCCGCCATCCAGGCGCGCCTTCAGTGCCTGGAAGTTGGGATCGAAGCGCCGGTTGAACGCCAGCAGCAGCCGTGCGCCGGCAAGATCCGCTGCCGCCGCACGGGCCCGCGCAAGCTCCTGGTCAATGGGTTTCTCGCAGAACACCGCCTTCCCCGCCCCCGCTGCGCGGACGCTGTAGTCCAGGTGGGTATCGGTGGAACTGGCGACGATGATGCCGGCGATGCCGTCATCCTCCAGCACCTCGTCCAGGGCACGCACCGTGGAACGCCATTCGCCTGCCAGCGAATGCGCCGACTCCGCCACCGGATCAACCACCGCGGCAAGCTCGAGGCGTGGGTGCAGGGCGGCATTGCGGGCATGGATGCGGCCAATGCGGCCGGCCCCGATGAGGGCGATTCTGTGCGTCATGTCTGCTCCGGGCTGGTATTGCGCCGCAACGCCACCGCACGCCCGCTGCGCGCGGACTCCTGGCAGGCCTCGGCAAGGACAAGGGCGGCGATCCCGTCGCCGTAATGCGTGCGCGACTGCGCGCGCGCATGCGCCACGTCGGCGAAATGCGCGATCTGCGCGCGGTACGAATCCGCATAGCGCTGCGGGAAGGCGGGCGCGATGGGAGCGGCGGTGGTTCCCGCCTCTCCCAGCACGCGCACGGTATCGATGGAAACATTGTCGACGGCCGCCATGCCCTTCGAGCCGAAGGCCTCGATGCGCTGGTCGTAGCCATAGCCGCTGCGGCGCGTGTTGGAAATCACGCACAGGCGGCCGGAAGCGGTCCGGAGTACCGTGCGCGCGGTATCCACGTCGCCCAAGCGTCCGATTTCCGGATCCACCAGGCAGCTGGCGCTGGCAAACACTTCCACCGGCTCCTCGCCCAGCAGCCATCGCGCCATGTCCAGGTCGTGGATGGTGAAATCCTTGAACAGTCCCCCGCTGGTGGGAATGAAGCCGGGCGGCGGCGCGGCAGGGTCGTGGTTGACGATATGCAGGCTTTCCAGCGCGCCGATCGCGCCTTCGTCGATCCTCCGCTTCAAGGCAAGGAAATGCGGGTCGTAGCGACGGTTGAAACCCAGCACGAAGCGCGCGCCCTCGAAACGCTGCCGCGCTTCCAGCGCCTTGCCCAGGTCGAGGTCGATGGGTTTTTCGCAGAACACCGCCTTGCCCGCCTCCACGCCGGCCGACGCGTGCGCAAGATGCTGGTCGGTGGTGCTGCAGACCAGCACGCCCCCGATGTCCGGATCGGACAGGGCCTGTTCCAGCGAAACCACCACGGCCCCGGTTTCGCCCGCCATTGCATCGGCGGCCCCCTGCCGCGCATCCACCACGTACTTGAGGCGCAAGCCGGGCGTGCTGGCGGCATTGCGCCCGTGCACCTGCCCCATGCGGCCGGCGCCGATCAGCGCCACTGCCATCTGCAACATCCCCTCACCCCCGACCCGCGCTGCGGCGAATGTGTTAGAATAATAATTCCAATAATTAATGCAATAGAATTCTCCGGAAAGTTGTCGCTGTTCCACTATTTCACGGAAACTGCCTGGCGTTCATACAAGGAATTTCGCATGGCCGAACCCCTCACGCCGCCAGCCACCGCCGAGGAACTGCGCGCGGCGATCCTCGCCCGCTACGACGACCTCAGCAAACGCCTGCAGCAAATCGCGCGCTACGTGCTGGACGAGCCCAATTCGGTGGCCCTGGAAACCCTCGCCGTGCTCTCCGAGCGCAGCGGTGTCCAGCCATCCGCCATCGTGCGTTTCGCGAAGTCCTTCGGCTTCGATGGCGCCACCCAGATGCAGCGCCTCTTCCGCGATGGGCTGCTGTCGGCCAACACGCCGCTGGGCTACAGCGAACGTATCCGCGAATTCGCCAGGGAAGTGGACGGCAAGCGCCTCAGCGACCCTTCGCAAGTGCTGGCCGAATTCGTCGAAGGCAACGTGCTGGCGTTGCAGCACCTGAGCGACGCCATCGACCGGCAGACGCTGAACGAGGCCGTGAACCTGATCGCCAAGGCCGACACCGTCTACGTGGCCGGCTTCCGCCGCTCGTTCCCGGTGGCCGCCTACCTGGCCTATTCATTGCACCAGGTGGACAAGAAGACCGTCTTCATCGACAGCGTCGGCGGCATGACCCGCCAGCAGATCCACGGCATCACCCGCAATGACCTGCTGCTGATCGTCAGCTACCACCCCTATGCCGAGGAAGCCGTGCACCTGATCGACGCAGCGGTGGACCAGCACTGCCGGATACTCTCGATCAGCGACAGCCCGGTCAGCCCGGTCGCCAAGCCCGCCACCCGCGTGCTGCAGATCCGGGAAGCCGAGGTACGCAAATTCCGCTCACTGTCCGCCTCCATGTGCCTGGCGCAGGCGCTGGTGATTTCCTACGCCCTGGCCACGGCCACGGAAACCCGCAACCCCTCGACATTGAACACCCGCCCCAAACGCTCCCGCAAAAATTGAAACAAATATTGCATTTTTTAATAAATGGAATATTATTTACATCACTGGATGCAAGGTGTATCCGGTTGATTGCGAGGATGCGTCTGCATGACTGAGGAGCAACCACTCGACCTGATCGCCATTGGGCGGTCCTGCGTCGACCTTTATGGCGAGCAGGTCGGCGGTCGCCTCGAAGACATGCTGTCATTTGCCAAGTACATCGGCGGCAGCCCGACCAACACCGCCGTGGGCAGTGCCCGCCTTGGATTGCGCAGCGCCCTGCTCACGCGCGTGGGCAAGGACCATTTCGGCCGTTTCGTCCGCGAGCAGCTTGCCCGCGAGGGCGTCTCCGCCCGCGGCGTGATCGAAGATCCCCGCCGCCTCACCGCACTGGCGGTCCTCGGGATCCGCGATCCGGACACCTTCCCGCTGATCTTCTACCGCGAGAACTGCGCCGACATGGCGTTGACGGCGGACGACGTGGATGCGGATTTCATCGCCTCCGCCAAAGCGGTGCTGATCAACGGCACGCACTTGTCGCAACCCGGCGTATTCGAAGCGTCCATGCGCGCCTGCAGGCTGGCGCGCGCGACGGGCGGGCGCGTCGTGTTCGACATCGACTATCGCCCCGTGCTTTGGGGGCTGACCGGCAAGGAAGCCGGCGAGAACCGCTTCGTCGCCGACGCGGCAGTCACCGAACGCCTGCAGGAAGTGCTGCCGCTGTGCGATCTGATCGTGGGCACGGAAGAGGAAGTGCACATCCTGGGCGGCAGCACCGACACCATCGCCGCCCTGCGCGCGATCCGCGAACGCAGCGATGCCCTGCTGGTCTGCAAGCGCGGTGCCGACGGCTGCAGCGCATTCCCGGGCGCTATTCCCGACTCGCTCGACGGGGGCGTGGTGGGGCGCGGATTCCCGGTGGAAGTGTTCAACGTGCTGGGAGCCGGGGACGCGTTCATGGCCGGCTTCCTGCGTGGCTGGCTGCGCAATGCGCCCCTGGAGGATTGCTGCGCCTGGGCCAACGCCTGCGGCGCCATCGTGGTCTCGCGCCACGGCTGCTCGCCGGCCATGGCCACCTGGGAAGAATTGCAGGCCTTCCTGCACGGTAGACAAAGATCGTTCCGCCTGCGCGACGATGCCGCGCTGGAGCACCTGCACTGGGCGTCCACGCGCACGGGACGCTACGACGAACTCACGGTGTTGGCCATCGACCATCGCAGCCAGTTCGAGGAGTTGTGCGCGCGGACCGGCGGCGACCCTGCGCGCATCCCGGCCTTCAAGTCGCTGGCCCTGCAGGCCATGCACCGCGTTGCCGGTGGCGACCCGGGTTTCGGCATCCTGCTCGACGGACGTTACGGCATGCGCGCGCTGGAAGCCGCCGCCGAATATCCCTACTGGATTGGGCGCCCCATCGAACTGCCCGGCTCCTGCCCCCTGGAATTCGAATCCTCCCCCGATGTCGCCACCGAGCTGGCCACCTGGCCCGCCAACCACGTGGTGAAGTGCCTGGCGCTCTACCACCCCGACGATTCGGCAGAATTGCGGGAGCGCCAGGAAAGACAACTGCTGCGCCTGCAGGACGCCGCGCGCAAGACCCGCCATGAACTGCTGGTGGAGATCATCGCCACGCGCAATGGCGCGGTGGCTGCCGATACGGTGGCGCGGGCCATTCGCCATCTTTACGCACTGGGCCTGCGCCCGGACTGGTGGAAACTGGAGCCCGACGAAGACGAGGGTGCCTGGACCAACATCGAGCGCGCCATCGTCGACAACGACCCGTTGTGCCGCGGCGTGGTGTTGCTGGGCCTGTCCGCCCCGGAGGACGAGTTGATCTCTTCCTTCGCCTTCGCCGCCCGCACGCCGATCGTCAAGGGCTTCGCGGTCGGGCGCACCATCTTCGCCGATGCCGCCGCGCGCTGGCTGGCCGGCGAGATCGACGACGAAACGGCCATCCGCGACCTGGCCAGGCGCTTCTCGGTACTGGTACAGGCCTGGCGCGATGCAAAACGGAAGGCCGCCACCGGAATCCGCGAGACCGCATGACATGAATGCCCCGCACGCCAGCACCCGCCTCACCGCCGCGCAGGCCACGGTCCGCTGGCTGGCGGCGCAGCACGTGCTGGTCGATGGCCGGGAAACGCCCTACTTCGCAGGCGCCTGGGCCATATTCGGCCACGGCAATGTCGCCGCCATCGGTGAAGCACTGCATGCCGCCCAGGATGCATTGCCCACCTACCGCGCGCACAACGAGCAAGGCATGGCGCATGCGGCCATCGCCTACGCCAAGCAGACGCGGCGCAGACGCGCGATGGTCTGCACCACCTCCATCGGCCCGGGTGCGACCAACATGGTCACCGCGGCTGCGCTGGCGCATGTCAACCGGCTGCCGGTGCTGTTCCTGCCCGGCGACGTCTACGCGAACCGCCGGCCCGATCCGGTGCTGCAACAGGTCGAGGACTTCGGCGACGGCACGGCATCGGCAAACGACTGTTTCCGTCCGGTCTCGCGCTGGTTCGACCGCATCGTGCGGCCGGAGCAGATTCTCGATTCCCTGCCGAAGGCGCTGGCGACGATGCTGGACCCCGCCACCTGCGGACCGGTGACGCTGGCGTTCTGCCAGGACGTGCAGGCCGAAGCCTTCGACTATCCCGCCGGTTTCTTTTCACGCCGCGTCTGGCACCCGCGCCGGCAACCGGCCGACCCGCGCGAGCTTGACGCCCTTGCCGAAGCCCTGCGCACTGCGAAGCGTCCGCTGTTGATCGCCGGCGGTGGCGTGCTCTACAGCGGCGCCGAAGCCGCGCTGGCCGCGCTGGCCGAACGCACCGGGCTGGCCGTGGCCGAAACCCAGGCCGGCAAGGGCGCACTGCCATGGAACCATCCGAACACGCTCGGCTCCATCGGCGTGACCGGATCAAGCGCGGCGAATGCCGCCGCCAGCAGCGCCGACGTGGTGGTGGGCATCGGCACCCGCCTTCAGGATTTCACCACCGGCTCGCGCAGCCTGTTCGCGGATGCCAAGCTGTTCCAGGTCAACGTGCAGGCCTTCGATGCGCACAAGCATGGCGCTGCACCCGTTGTGGGCGACGCGCTTTCCGTCATCGACTCACTCTCCGTTACGCTGGGCGAGTGGCGCACGCCACAAACCATCGACCGGGCGGCCGTGGCGGACTGGCAGGCATCCGTCGATGCAGCCATCGCCGGCGAGGATGCGAAGGTGCTGCCCAGCGACGCCCAAGTGATCGGCGCGGTACAGGCTGCATTCGACGATGACGCCATCGTGGTCTGCGCCGCGGGCGGCCTGCCGGGGGAACTGCACAAGCTGTGGCGCACTCCGCGCAGCGACGGCTACCACCTCGAATACGGCTTCTCGTGCATGGGCTACGAGATCGCCGGCGGCCTGGGCGTGAAGCTGGCCGCGCCGGAACGCGACGTGGTGGTGATGGTCGGCGACGGCAGCTACCTGATGATGAACTCGGAGCTCGCCACCTCGGTGATGCTGGGCCTCAAGCTGACCGTGGTACTGCTGGACAACCGCGGTTTCGGCTGCATCAACCGCCTGCAACAGGCCACCGGCAGCCCCGGGTTCAACAACCTGCTGGCCGACACGCTGCACGATGCACTGCCCGACATCGATTTCGTCGCGCATGCGCGCAGCCTGGGCGCACTGGCGGAAAAAACATCGTCGCTGGGCGAGCTGCGCCTGGCGCTGGCCCGCGCCCGCGCCGCCGACCGCAGCACGGTCGTCGTGATCGACACCGATCCGCTCAAGACCACCGAGGCCGGCGGCTGGTGGTGGGACGTGGCCGTCCCGGAAGTTTCCGACCGCCCTGAAGTCAACGCCGCACGCCGCGACTACGAGCAGCGCGCGCGCATGAAAAGAGACCTGTCATGACGATACGCTTCGGTGTCAGCCCCATCGCCTGGGCCAACGACGACATGCCCGAACTCGGCGGCGACACGCCGCTGGAAAGCATCCTGGCCGACATCCGCGACGTCGGCTTCGAGGGCGTCGAACTGGGCGGCAAGTTCCCGCGCGATGCGACCGCGCTCAAGCCGCTTCTCGCCGGCTACGGCATCGACCTGATCGGCGGCTGGTACAGCGGCTCGCTGCTGGTGCAGGACGCAGAGGCGGAAATCGCCGCCCTGCAGCCGCACCTTCAACTGCTCAAGGCGATGGGCAGCAAGGTCTTCGTGTTCGCCGAAACCAGCAATGCCGTGCACGGCAACCGCGAGGTCCCGCTGACCGGCACGCCGCGGCTGGCCGACGGCGACTGGGGCCGGTTCGGCGCACGGATGACCGAAGTGGCCGATTACATCCAGTCGCAAGGCCTGAAGTTCGCCTACCACCACCACCTCGGCACCGTGGTGGAGCGCGGCGTCGACGTGGATGCCTTCCTGCTCAACACCGGCTCATCGGTCGGGCTGACCCTGGACACCGGCCATGCCGCGCTCGGCGGCGTGGATTACCTCGAGGTGATCCGCCAATACCCCGCGCGCATCGCGCACGTGCATTGCAAGGACTTCCGCAGCGACACCTACCGCAAGCAGTTGGACGATGGCGCGAGTTTCCTGGATGGCGTGCTCGCCGGCATGTTCACCGTGCCCGGCGATGGCGGCATCGACTACGGCGAGGTGATGCGTGCGCTGGCCGACATCGACTACAGCGGCTGGATCGTGATCGAGGCCGAACAGGATCCGGCCATCGCCGCACCCAAGCCGTACGCCGAACTGGGCCTGCGCACGCTCAGGGCCGCCGCCTCCGGCGCAGGGTTGGCCTGATGTCCCGGCTCCGGGTCCGCCCGCATGCACCCGATGCCGATGGCACCACCCTCGACATCACCCCGCAGAGCGCCGGCTGGCGCCATGTCGGCTTCAAACTGGTGAAACTTGCCGACGGCGAGCGCCACCAGGGTGGCCAGCCCGGACGCGAAGCCTGCCTGGTACTGGTCAGCGGACGCGCCGACATCGACATCGGCGGGCAGCACCATGCGAACGTCGGTGGCCGTGCATCGCCTTTCGAGGACCGCGCACCGGGCGCCGCCTACGTTCCGGCCGGCCTGCCCTATGCGGTGACGGCGCACGGGAAAGTGGAACTGGCGGTCTGCACCGCACCGGGAACGGGTGCCGGACAGCCACGCCTGATCGAGGATGCACGGATGTCGCGGGAAACCCGCGGCACCGGCACCAATACCCGCCACGTGCGCAACATCCTGCCCGAATCCGAACCCGCGGAAGGCTTGCTGGTGGTCGAAGTGGTCACGCCGGGTGGGCACTGGTCCAGTTATCCACCGCACAAGCACGACACTTCCACCCCGGGCGGCGAGACCGCACTGGAAGAAACCTACTACCACCGCGTGCATCCGGCGCAGGGCTTCGGCTTCCAGCGCGTCTACACCGATGACCGTTCGCTGGACGAAGCCATCCTGGTGGAGGACGGCGACGTGGTGATGGTGCCCGGCGGCTATCACCCGGTCGGCGCCGCGCATGGCTACGACCTCTATTACCTCAACGTGATGGCCGGCCCCGAGCGTCGCTGGATGTTCCGCAATGATCCGGACCACGCCTGGATCGTCGCGCCTCCCCCACCCACGGAAACATGAGCATGCGCAATATCGGACACTTCATCGACGGCCGCATCGTCGCCGGCACCTCCAGTCGCCACGGCGACGTCTTCGACCCCAACACCGGAAGCGTCCAGGCCAGGGTTCCGCTCGCCTCGCCGGCCGAGCTGGATCGCGCGGTGGCCAGCGCCGCCGCCGCGCAACGCGACTGGGCCAGGGTCAATCCGCAGCGCCGCGCGCGGGTGATGTTCGAATTCAAGCGCCTGCTGGAAGTCCACATGGACGAACTGGCCGCCCTGCTTTCGTCCGAACACGGCAAGGTGCTGTCGGATTCGCGCGGCGACATCCAGCGCGGGCTGGAAGTCATCGAGTTCGCCTGCGGCATCCCGCATCTGCTCAAGGGCGAGTACACGCAAGGCGCCGGCCCCGGCATCGACGTGTATTCGCTGCGCCAGCCGCTGGGCGTGGTGGCCGGCATCACCCCGTTCAACTTCCCGGCGATGATCCCGATGTGGATGTTCGGCCCCGCCATCGCCGCCGGCAACGCCTTCATCCTCAAGCCCTCCGAGCGCGATCCTTCGGTGCCGCTGCGGCTGGCCGAACTGATGATCGAAGCCGGCCTGCCGCCGGGCGTGCTCAACGTCGTGCAGGGCGACAAGGACATCGTCGAGGCCATCCTGCGGCATCCCGACATCAAGGCGGTCAGCTTCGTCGGCTCTTCCGACATCGCCCAGGCCGTGTACGGGCTCGGCGCGCAGCACGGCAAGCGCGTGCAATGCATGGGCGGCGCCAAGAACCACGGCATCGTGCTGCCCGACGCGGACCTGGACCAGGCCGTTGCCGACATCATAGGCGCCGCCTATGGATCGGCAGGCGAGCGTTGCATGGCACTGCCGGTGGTGGTGGCCGTGGGCGACGCGACGGCCGACGCGCTGCGCGAAAAGCTCTGCGACGCCATCAGGGGCCTGCGCATCGGCGTGTCCACCGATCCGGATGCGCATTACGGGCCGGTCGTCACCGCCGCGCACAAGGCCAGAATCGAGCACTACATCCAGTTGGGCGTGGACGAAGGCGCGGAGCTGGTGCTGGACGGCCGCGGTTTCTCCTTGCCCGGGCACAAAAGCGGCTTCTTCCTGGGCCCGACCCTCTTCGACCGCGTCACCTCGCAGATGAAGACCTGGCACGAGGAAATCTTCGGGCCGGTGCTGCAGATCATGCGCGCGAAGACCTTCGAGGAAGCGATTTCGCTGCCGACGATCCACCAGTACGGCAATGGCGTGGCCATCTTCACCCGCAACGGCGACGCCGCGCGCGAATTCGCCGACCAGGTGGAAGTGGGCATGGTCGGCATCAACGTGCCGATCCCGGTGCCGGTGGCCTATCACAGCTTCGGTGGCTGGAAGCGGTCCGGCTTCGCCGACCTCAACCAGTACGGCCTGGACGGCGTGCGCTTCTACACCCGCACCAAGGTGGTCACCCAGCGCTGGCCGAAGGGTGGCGCGGACATCGCAAATGCGTTCGTGATCCCGACCATGCAATAGCACGCGGCCGCTTGCGGTTTCGATCCAAAACGGGGCGCGTGCCACGGCGTGCGCCCAAGCTCCCTGGGGAGGGAAATAGCCAATGGCCAAAAGCCTGTTGAAGTTTTTCACGACCGGAGAAGACAGGCCGGCGATCGGCGACCAGCCGACCATCGATGCCATGTTCCGCAAGCATCGTTTCCGGGTCATGCTGGCCATCACCCTGGGATATGGGTTGATCTATACCTGCCGGCTCGCGATCGGCGTGGTCAAGAAACCGCTGATCGACGAGGGCATCTTCACCCCGGTCGAGCTGGGCATGATCGGTTCCGCGCTGTACTACGCCTACGCGATCGGCAAGCTGACCAACGGCTTCCTGGCCGACCACGCCAACATGAAGCGCTTCCTGGCGGTGTCGTTCCTGCTCACTGCCCTATGCAACTTCGCCATGGGCTGGGTCACCACGGTGGGCCTGGCGGTGATGGTCTGGGGGCTCAACGGCTGGTTCCAGAGTTTCGGCGCCCCCGGCGGCGTGGTCGCGATGACCGCATGGTTTTCCAACAAGGAGCGCGGGCGCGCCTATGGCGTGTGGAGCACCGCGCACTCCATCGGCGAAGGCCTGACCTTCATCGGCGTCGGCACCCTGGTCGCGGTGCTGGGTTGGCGCTGGGGCTACTTCGGCCCGGCCATCGTCGGCGTGATCGCCGCCGCCGGCATGTACTGGCTGGTGCAGGACCGGCCGCGCACGCTGGGCCTGCCCACCGTCAATGACTGGAAGAACGACCACTATGACGAAAAGCCCAAGCCCGGCATCAAGTCCGTGCTCGGACTGCAACTTTCCATCCTCAGGATCCCGGCCATCTGGGTGCTGTGCCTGTCGGCCGCGACGATCTACGTGACCCGCTACGCGATCAATTCCTGGGGCATCCTGTACTTGCAGGAGGACCGCGGCCTGTCATTGCCCATGGCCGGCACCGTGCTGATGATCAGCACGCTGGCGGGCATTGCCGGCGCCGTGGCCTACGGTTTCATTTCCGATCTTGTTTTCAAGGCGCGCCGTCCCCCGACCAACCTGCTGTTCGCGCTCCTCGAGATCGGCGGCCTGCTGATCTTCTTCTTCGGCCCCAACACCCTGCCGGTGATGATCACGGGCATGGTGCTGTTCGGGCTGGGCCTGACCGGCCTGGTCACTTCGCTGGGCGGCCTGTTTGCAGTGGACATCGCGCCCAAGCGCGTGGCCGGCGCGGCGATGGGCGTCATCGGCATCTTCAGCTACATCGGCGCGGGCGTGCAGGAATACGTGTCGGGCAGGCTGATCCAGGAAAACATGACCATGGTGGGCGATGAGCGGATCTATGATTTCGGCCCGGTCATCTGGTTCTGGATCGGCGCATCGGTGCTGTCGATGCTGCTGGCGGCCAGCCTGTGGAAGACCAAGCTGAGGGACTGACCATGATCGATGCCTCCAATGAACTGAAAGCGATGGTCGATGCCGCGCAAAGCGCGGGCAAGGGCCTGCTGCGGCGATACTCGCAACTGTCGGAGCTGATCGTCCAGACCAAGGCCGGACCCACCGACCTGGTCTCGATTGCCGACCAGGAAGCCGAGAACACCGCGCGCGCGCTGCTGTCGAAAGCGCGTCCTGCCTATGCCTTCCTCGGCGAGGAAGGCGGCATCGGCGGAGGCAGCGACGCCTCGCAAAGCTGGATCGTCGATCCGCTGGACGGCACCACCAACTTCCTGTTCGGCTGCCCGCTGTGGGGGGTCAACATCGCCCTTGCGCGCGACGGCCAAGTCGTTGCCGGCGTCACCTACGTGCCGGTGATGGACGAGATGTTCGTCGCCGAACAGGGCAAGGGCGCCTGGCTCAATGGCCGGCGCATCCATGTATCGACACGCGCCTCCCTGATCAGCAGCGTGCTCGCCTGCGGCATTCCCTTCGCCGACAAGCCGGACCACCCGGTATTCGCCCGCGAGATGGCCCTGCTCAGCGCGGAGGTGGCCGGCATCCGCCGCACCGGCGCCTGCGCGGTCGACATGGCCTACGTGGCCGCCGGCCGCTGGGATGCCTACTGGGAACGTGCACTCAACGCATGGGACATGGCGCCCGGCGTGATCCTGGTACGGGAAGCCGGCGGCACCGCCAGCTCGGTAACCGGCGTCGCACTCGACATCGGCGCTGGAAACGTCTGCGTCAGCAACGGCGCGATCCACGCCATCCTGGTCGACAAGCTCAACCTCGCATTGCAGGAACCCGCATGAAACTGCGCCGCCGCACCTTCCTTGCCGCTTCCGGACTGGCGGGCCTGCTTGCCGCGCTGCCCAAGGCGTTTTCGGGCGTGCTTGGCTACCCGCGTGCGCTGCAGGGCCCCATGCTGGGCGCCCCCGGCCCCGACCATCTGTCCGTGTGGGTGCGCGCCAGCGGCGCATTCGAAGTCCGGCTGGAAGTGGCCAGCGACCGCGAATTCACCCGCATCGTGCAGACCGCATCGGCCATGGCCCCGGCGGAGAACGATTGCTGCCTGGTGTTGCGCGCGGATGGCCTGCAAGCGGATACCGGCTACTGGTACCGGCTGAAGTACGACGGCGAAGAAGACCGCTTCCAGTACCTGCCGCACCGGGCACGCACCGCGCCGCAGGGCAATGCCGCATTCCGGGTGGCGTTCGGGTCCTGCTGCCGGATCCAGTACGACCCCCACCAGCGCATCTGGAACACCGTGCGCGCGCTGGAACCGGACATGTTCTTCTGGCTGGGCGACAACATCTATGCCGACAGCGACCAACCCGCCACGCTCACGGACCTGTATGCGCGCGGTCGCGTCGTGCCCGGCCTGGAGCCGCTGCTGCGCTCGGTGCCGCAACTCGCCACCTGGGACGACCACGACTTCGGCTACAACGATTCCGATGGACACAGCCCCTTCAAGCAGGATTCCCTGCGCATCTTCAAGCGGTTCTGGGCCAATCCCGCCTACGGCGAAGCGGACAATCCCGGCGTCTATTTCAAGCAGCACTACGGTGGCGTCGACTTCTTCGTGCTGGATGGGCGCTACCACCGCGACCCCACGGACCGACCGGACAACGCCGGCAAGACCATGCTCGGCGCCCGCCAGAAGGCCTGGTTGAAGCGCGAACTCAAGCGCAGCACCACGCCGTTCAAGGTACTGGCCATCGGTGGCGGCTGGTCTTCCGCCGAAAACGAGAAAGGGGGCGACTCCTGGGCCGTCTACATGGCCGAACGCAACGAGATCTTCGATTTCATCCGCGACGAAGGCATCGGCGGCGTGGTCTGCATCTCCGGCGATTCGCACATGGGCGAACTCAACTGCATCCCGTGGTCGGAGCGCGGCGGCTACGACATCTACGACTTCTGCTCGTCCCCGCTGGCGCAGTTGCCCGCGGCCAAGCACACGCGGCAGGTGCCGGAAGTCCGCGTGCGCGACGTATGGACGCGCACCGTCAATGCCGGCCTGATGCGCTTCGACCTGACCGGGGAAACCCCCACGCTCACCTACACTCTGCACGACGACATGGGCGAAGCGGTCTGGGACCCGCTGGTGCTGACACCCGACGACCTGCGCAACGGCGCACGCACCTGGGACCGGAAATCCGATCCTGCAGAGCTGGAAAGACTGGAGCGTTTCCGTGCCGGCGGCGGCTACTACGGCTTCGACCCACCTGGGGGCTGGCCGAACACGCCCTATTACGGCCGTGATTGAACCCCATGCCGTGCGTCGCGGGAGACAGCCACCGGGCTGACAACGCACGGCATGGGGGTATTGCGGGCAAAGTCTGCGATCCATCGGTTGACAGCCCCTCACCGGTCCCTGTCAGCCGGTTGTCAGCCATGGCACGGCAGCATGCCCGCCATGAACAGATCATCCTTCCTGACCGCCGTCCTCGTCATCCCGCTTGCCCTTGCAGGCACCATGGCGAGCCTGACCATTCCTTCCGCGCATGCCGGCAAGGACGACCAGATCGAAGCCCGCGAACTGCTGAAGCGCGGCGAGATACTGCCGCTGGGGCGGATCCTGCAGATCGTGCAGGAACGCGTGCCCGGCGATATCATCGAAGTCGAGCTCGACCGCAGCGACAAGCACGGTTGGGAATACGAAGTGAAGGTGCTGGCCGCCAATGGCCGCGTGCTTGAAGTGGACGTGAACGCGCGCACCGGCGTGATCCGGAAAATCGAGGACGACTGATGCGTTGCCTGATCGTCGAAGACGATCCCGA
>CAZLSG010000045.1:0-21037 GCA_964562135.1 uncultured Pseudoxanthomonas sp.
GGTGCTGTCGCCGGTGTAATCGTTGTCGCCGCGCGTGTAGTTGAACATCAGGCGGAAGTGGGGGTTGACGTAATAATTGACGCCCAGAATGGTCGAGGCGACCTTCATGTTGGCGATGTCCTTGTTCTCGATGGTGTCGTAGCGTGCCGTGAGTTCCCACGCGCCCGTGCTCTTGCCCGGTTTCACCGAACCGAACACGCCGGTTCCGGCCTTGTAGGGCTTGTGCTCGCCGGTCAGCATCCAGCTGCCCATCACGTAGAAGGTGTCCACGTCCTGGTCGCCGCCTATCGGCTGCCCGAAACTGGCGCGGGCGTATTCGGACTGGAAGTAGAACGGACCGAATGCGCCGGCCAGTTCCAGTCCCAGGACTTCCACCGAATCGCCACTGGCGCCGGTGGTGGTGGCGATGGTCTGCGACGGCCCCCGGCGACCCGCGTAGGCCGCCGCCGCACTCATGTTGGCCGACCCCTTGTTTGCGTTCTCGATGCTGCCGGAAACGCCGACATGCAAGGTGCTGTCCGCATCGTTGATCGGCGCCCAGGTAAAACGCCCCGCCACGCCCATGCCTTCGTTGCGCGACACGCTGGGGCTGCGCAGGTTGAAGACCGCGGCGCCCAGCGTGTAGTTGCCGTCGGCACGCAGGTAGCCGACGCCCTGCTGGTACTGGCGACCGCCATACAGGCCGGTGGCTGACGCGAACGGCCGCTCCATCATGGTGATTTCGTTGGAACTGGTCAGCTCCTCCATCGAACGATACGGCTTGAAACTGCCGATGGTGACCTTTCCGCCCCCGATGTTCTTGGCGATGAACAGGTCGCGCATGCCGTCCAGGTTGGTGCCGGCGGAAAAATCCTGCTCCATCTTGTATTCCCAGCCCAGCGCCTTGCCCGCCAGGGTCAGGCGCGCGCGGCGGAACTCGCTGGTGCCGGTAACGTCGGCGATGTCGCGGTCGAAGGCATAGGCGTCGAAATGGATGCGCCCGCCCACCACGGCCTCGAACTTCTTGTCGGCGGACGTGACCTTGAGGCCGCCGGCCGTGGACACGGTGGGCAGCGTCGTCGCCATCCTGTCCAGGTTCTCCTGGGTGCCGACGTTGATCGCCGACTGCGCCTCGGTGCGCTCCTCAAGCTCGACGACCCTGGCCTGCAGGGCCGCGATCTGTGCCTTGAGTTCCGCAAGTTCGTCCGGGCTGGCGGCCAGGGCGGTGACGCTGGTACTGCCGATGGCGACCGCAAGCGCGGCGGCCAGGAGATTGTGACGCATGGAGTGCCTCTCCTAAGGAATTGGATTGCTGTGGATGTCCGGAACAGCGGGCATGCCGCAGATCGCCTTCGCGACACCCGCAACGCCCTTCGATCCACCTCAGATTGCCGCATGAATCTGACAGCAAGATGTGAGAATGATGACGGATTCGTGTCAGTTTCGGCAGCGCGGCCCTGCCGGCATCCACTGGACTCCGCGCATCCACGGAATCTGGCAAAGAGCCGGAAAACGCCTGCAGACAGCGGTCCGGCCTGCCTGCACATCCGGGACCGGGAGGCGCGTCGCCGCAAAGACTCCTGCCCGAACCCACCGCGGCGGGCGCTCCTGCACAAATCCCATGGGTCGCAGGCCCTGCCCGGATATCCACGTCTCCGTCATGCAATCGTCATCGTACGGACACGATGTCGTCATCGCGCCGTTATGCAATGGGCTCCGTATTCCCTGCCCACCCATACGGGCCCACCTCCCGAGGAACCCTTGCCGTGATTCCCTCCTTCAAGCTTCGCATCGCGGCCACGCTGCTGGCCCTTTCCGCCGCCACGGCCGCCCAGGCCAACGACATCACCGGCGCCGGCGCGTCGTTCGTCTATCCGGTCATGTCCAAGTGGTCGTCCGACTACAGGGACGCCACCAGCAAACAGGTCAATTACCAGTCCATCGGTTCGGGCGGCGGCATCGCGCAAATCAAGGCGGCGACGGTCGATTTCGGCTCTTCCGATGCGCCGCTGAAGCCGGAAGAACTGGCCAAGCACGGACTGGCCCAGTTCCCGTCGGTGATCGGCGGCGTGGTGCCGATCATCAACGTGCCGGGCGTGCAGCCGGGCGTGATGCGCCTGGACGGGCCGACCACCGCCGACATCTTCCTGGGCAAGATCACCCACTGGAACGATCCGGCCATCGCCGCACTGAATCCCGGCCTGGACCTGCCCAACCGCAAGATCACCGTGGTGCACCGCTCGGACGGCTCCGGCACCACCTTCAATTTCGCCAACTACCTGTCCAAGGTCAGCCCGGAATGGAAGCAGAAAGTCGGCGAAGGCACCTCGCTCAGCTGGCCGGTGGGCATCGGCGGCAAGGGCAACGAGGGCGTGACCGCCTACGTGAAGCAGGTCGTCGGCGGCATCGGCTACGTCGAATTGTCCTATGCGCTGCAGAACAAGCTTTCGCACACCCAGTTGAAGAACGCCGCAGGCCGTTTCGTGCATCCCAGCGAGGAAACCTTCGCCGCCGCCGCCGCCAGTGCCGACTGGGCCGGCAGCCAGGACTTCTTCCTGGTGATGACCAACGCGCCCGGCGATAACGCCTGGCCGATCACCGCCACCAACTTCATCCTGGTTCACCGCAAGCCCAAGAACCTCGCCAGTGCCAGGGACACCAGGGAATTCTTCCGCTGGATCTACGCCAACGGCAAGGATCAGGCGCGCGCGCTGGACTACGTGCCGCTGCCGGATCCGCTGATTCGCCAGATCGAGGAATACTGGAGCAAGACCCTGACGTTCTGAACCGGAAATCCCTCTCTCCTCTTCCGTGTTCGTTCCCGCGCGGGCCGCAAGGCCCGCGTTTTTTTCGTCCATGTCCCCAACGGAAATCACCTGTAGGAGCGGCCTTGGCCGCGATTGGGCTTTGCCGCGAAAAGCATTCGCGGCCAAGGCCGCTCCTACAGGGAAAAGCAATTAGCCGGGCCAGCGTCATACGGCTGTAACAAAAACATCATTTCATGTGCAGAGTCCGCTGGCCCTCCGGCCAGCCTTGCCGCTACGGAGCGACACATGAACCTCACGAAGGCCCGCCTGGCCGCCCTCTCCCTGTCCATCACCCTGGTCGTTGCCGCCTGCCAGCCTTCCGGGGACGGCGCTCCCCAGGCGCCTGCCGCGGGGGCCGATACCACCGCACCCGCGGGTTCCTCGGACCGGGTGGCAACGGACATCTCCGGTGCCGGCGCTTCTTTCATCTATCCGCTGATGTCCAAGTGGTCCGCCGACTACAACGCGGCCACCCGCAACAAGGTCAATTACCAGTCCATCGGTTCCGGCGGCGGCATCGCGCAGATCAAGGCGGGCACCGTGGATTTCGGCTCCACCGACAAGCCGCTGCCCAGCGATGAACTGGCCACCGCCAACCTGGGCCAGTTCCCGTCCGCCATCGGCGGCGTGGTCCCGGTGTTCAACCTGGAGAACTTCGAAGCCGGCCAGTTGCGCCTGACCGGCCCCGTGCTGGCCGACATCTTCCTGGGCAAGATCGCCACCTGGAACGATCCGGCCATCGCCGCGCTCAACCCCGGCATCGACCTGCCCTCGGCCAAGATCAGCATCGTGCACCGCTCCGACGGCTCCGGCACCACCTTCAACTTCTCCAACTACCTGTCCAAGGTCAGTCCGGACTGGAAGCAGAAGGTGGGCGAAGGCACCTCGGTGCAATGGCCCAGCGGCGTGGGTGGCAAGGGCAACGAAGGCGTGGCGTCCTACGTGAAGCAGATCAAGGGCTCCATCGGTTACGTGGAACTGGCCTACGCCCTGCAGAACGGCATGCCCTATGCCTCGCTGCAGAATGCCGCCGGCAACTGGGTGCAGCCGAACGACGAAAGCTTCGCCGCCGCCGCCGCCACCGCGGACTGGGCCAACAGCACCGACTTCAACCTGGTGATCACCGATGCGCCCGGCTCGGATGCGTGGCCGATCACCGCCACCAACTTCATCCTGGTCTCGAAACAGCCGAAGGACGTGGCGCGCAACCAGGCCACGCTGGACTTCTTCAAGTGGGCCTTCGAGCAGGGCCAGACGCAGGCCACGGACCTGCACTACGTGCCGCTGCCTGCGGAGCTGGTCACGCAGATCGAAGCCTATTGGGACAGCGAATTCAAATGATCCCGCCAAGCGTCCGCGCACAGCGCGGGCGCTTGCCTTTGCGTCTTCGCCACCGGCATGGCGAAGACGGTCTCCACCCGATCCATGAACTCGTCCTCGCCGGACGGGCACGACGAGCCAGACCTACGACATGAGCGCCACCGCCCTGCCCGCTCCTCCTTCCAGTCGTGATATCCGCGATGCCCGCGCGGACCGGATATTCAGGACCGTCCTCGGCATCACCGTGGTATTCGTGCTGGTCGCGCTGGCCTGCGCCGCGCTGTCCATGCTGTGGGGCGGACGCCACGCCCTGCAAAGCCAGGGCCTGAGCTTCTTCTTCTCCTCCACCTGGAATCCGGTGGAAAACCAGTTCGGCGCGCTGGCGCCGATCTACGGCACCCTGGTGACCGCGATCATCGCCATGCTGATCGCGGTCCCGATCAGCTTCGGCATCGCCTTCTTCCTCACCGAAGTGGCGCCGCGCTGGCTGCGCGGACCGGTGGGCACCGCCATCGAACTGCTGGCCGGCATCCCGTCGATCATCTACGGCATGTGGGGCCTGTTCGTACTGGTCCCGGTGATGACCGAATACGTGACGCCCTGGCTCAACGACAACCTGGGCCCGCTGCCGCTGATCGGCCCGTTGTTCCAGGGCCCGCCACTGGGCATCGGCATGCTCACCGCCGGCTTCGTGCTGGCCATCATGGTGATTCCGTTCATCTCCTCGGTGATGCGCGAAGTGTTCCTGACCGTGCCGACCCGGCTGAAGGAATCCGCGTACGCGCTGGGTTCCACGCGCTGGGAAGTGAGCTGGGACATCATCCTGCCGTACACCCGCTCGGCGGTGATCGGCGGCATCTTCCTTGGCTTGGGCCGCGCACTGGGCGAAACCATGGCGGTGGCCTTCGTCATCGGCAATTCGGTGAAGCTCTCCGCCTCCTTGCTGGAACCCGGCACCACCATCGCCGCGCTGATCGCCAACGATTTCGGCGAAGCCACCGAGACCTACCGCTCGGCGCTGTTGCTGCTCGGCTTCGTGCTGTTCATCGTCACCTTCGTGGTGCTGGCCATCGCCCGCCTGATGTTGTCCAGGTTGTCGCGCAAGGAGGGCAACTGACATGGGCGCCAATACGCTTTACCTGCGCCGCCGCATCATCAACGTACTTGCGCTGATACTCGCCTGCGCCACGGCTGTCTTCGGTCTGTTCTTCCTGGGCTGGATCCTGTGGACGTTGATCGCCAAGGGCACCCAGGGCATCAACTGGAACCTGTTCACCCAGATGACGCCGCCGCCGATGGAAGAAGGCGGCCTGCTCAACGCCTTCTTCGGCAGCGCCATCATGTGTGCGCTGGCCATCCTGATCGGTGCGCCGCTGGGCGTGGCCGCCGGCACCTGGCTGGCCGAATTCGGCAATGCGCGCAAGGCCGGAGAAGTGATCCGCTTCGTCAACGACATCCTGCTGTCGGCGCCCTCCATCGTGCTGGGCCTGTTCATCTACACGCTGTGGGTGATGCAGACCGGCGGGCAGTTCTCCGGCTTCGCCGGCGCACTCGCGCTGGCCTTCATCGTGTTGCCGGTGGTAGTGCGCACCACCGACGAAATGCTGCGGCTGGTTCCCACGCAGATGCGCGAAGCCGCGCTTTCGCTGGGCGTGCCGCAATGGAAGGTCACCACCCAGGTGCTCTACCGCAGCGCTTCGGCCGGCATCGTCACCGGCATCCTGCTCTCGCTCGCGCGCATCAGCGGCGAGACCGCGCCGCTGCTGTTCACCGCTTTCGGCAACCTGTACTGGAACGCCAACATCATGAAGCCAATGGCCAGCGTACCCGTGGTGATGAACCAGTTCGCCGGCAGCCCCTACGAATCCTGGCAAACGCTGGCCTGGGCCGGCGCGCTGGTACTGACCACCTTCGTGTTGCTGGTCAGCCTGGCGGCACGCGCACTGCTGCTGCGCAACCGGATTTCCAATGACTGATTTCTCCACGGAGCCGTCCATGAACGACATCCAGCACGCCACGCCCGTCCAGCCCAGGATCAACGTGGCCCGCCATGCCGAGGACAACCTGCCACCCTCGTCCGTCAAGCTGTCCACGCGCGGCCTGAATTTCTATTACGACAAGTTCCATGCGCTGAAAGACATCAACCTGGACATCCCGGAGAAGCGCGTGACTGCACTGATCGGGCCATCCGGTTGCGGCAAGTCCACCCTGCTGCGCATCTACAACCGCATCTACGCCCTGTATCCGAAGCTGGAAGCGCGCGGCGAGGTATTGCTGGATGGCGAGGACATCCTCTCGCCCAAATACCCGATGAACCGCCTGCGCAGCAAGGTCGGCATGGTGTTCCAGAAGCCTGTGCCGTTCCCGATGACCATCTACGAGAACGTCGCCTACGGCATCCGCCACCACGAACGCATGAACAAGGCCGACATGGACGTGCGGGTGGAACAGGCGCTGCGGCAAGGCGCGCTGTGGGACGAAGTGAAGGACAAGCTGGGCCAGAGTGCGCTGGGCCTGTCCGGCGGCCAGCAGCAGCGCCTGTGCATTGCCCGCGCGGTGGCCCTGCGTCCCGGCGTGCTGCTTCTGGACGAGCCCACTTCGGCGCTGGACCCCATTTCCACCAGCCGCATCGAGCAACTGGTGGAGGAACTGAAACAGGAATACACCATCGTCATCGTCACCCACAACATGCAGCAGGCGGCGCGCGTGTCCGATTTCACCGCCTTCATGTACCTCGGCGACCTGATCGAGCACGACCGCACCTCGGTGATCTTCTCGCAGCCCAACAAGCAGCAGACCGAGGACTACATCACCGGCCGGTTCGGGTAAGCCAGGCCGTTTGCGCGGAGCTGCCGCGCGGCCCGCCGAATGCCCGGTCACGGATGGCCGGGCCGGGGCATCCCGAATCCGCACTACCGCGCCATGGATGGCATCGCACGACAACGCCGAAGCCGAACAACCGAGAAGCGCCCATGAACACGCAATCCCACGAACACATTGTGAAGAGCATCGACGAAGAACAGCACCGCCTGGTCGGCGAAGTCGTGCGCATGGGCGAAATTGCCGTCGCCCAGCTGGAAGCCGCGCTGGACGTGGTGGAACGCCGCGACGACAACGCCGCGCGCCGCATCATCGGCAACGATGAAGCCATCGACCTGCTGGAAAAGACCATCAGCCACGACGTCATGCAACTGGCCTTGCGCGGTCCGCTGGCGCGCGACCTGCGTGAAATCCTGGTGGCCCTGAGGGTGCCCGCCGACATTGAGCGCATCGGCGACTACGCGGCCAACGTGGCCAAGCGCTCCATCGCACTGAACCTGGCCCCTCCCCTGCCCCATACCCGCAACCTGCGCGCGCTGGGCGAACTGGCCGCGCAGCAGGTCCGCGACGTGCTGCTGGCCTACCGCGACAACGACATCGGCCGCGCCCTGGCGGTGCGCGACAACGATGCCGAACTGGACGCGCAGTACACCTCGCTGTTCCGCGAGCTGCTCACCTACATGATGGAAGACCCGCGCAACATCACCTCCTGCACCCACCTGCTGTTCATGGCCAAGAACCTCGAGCGCATCGGCGACCACGCCACCAACATCGCCGAGAACGTCTGGTTCCTGGTCCAAGGCGACCAGCCGCTGCCGCCGCGCGACAAGCGCGACGAGACCAACACCGCCGGCAAGCTCTGACGTCTGCCGCCGGCCACCGCCGGCGTAACGGGCCTGGCGGCTCTGTTAACCTTCCGGGCATGAACCAGCCCGTTGACGCCCCCGCTTCGTCGCCCATGACCCGCCGCTTCCGCGGCTACCTGCCCGTGGTGGTGGACGTGGAAACCGGCGGATTCGACTGGAACCGCCACGCATTGCTGGAAATCGCGGCGATCCCGATCGACCTGGACGAAAACGGCCTGTTCGTGCCGGGACAGACCAGCAGCGCCCATGTCGTGCCCGCGCCGGGCACCGAGATCGATCCCAAATCGCTGGAAGTCACCGGCATCGACATCGACCATCCATTCCGCTTCGCCAAGCCCGAGCGCGACGCGCTGGACCACATATTCGCCCCGGTACGCGCGGCGGTCAGGAAACACGGCTGCCAACGCGCCATCCTGGTCGGCCACAACGCGCATTTCGACCTGAACTTCCTCAATGCCGCCGTCGCCCGCACCGGGCACAAGCGCAACCCGTTCCACCCCTTCAGCGTGTTCGACACCGTCACCCTGGCCGGCGTGGCCTACGGCCAGACCGTGCTGGCCCGCGCGATGCAGGCCGCCGGCTTCGACTGGAACGCCGACGACGCGCACTCCGCCGTCTACGACACCGAACAGACCGCCCGCCTGTTCTGCAAGATCGCCAACGCCTGGCCCGCTCCCGCGTGATGAGGCATGTCGGGGCCATGCCCCGACATGCCCGGAAATGGCAACGGCAAAAGCCCATGGTTCACCGTCCTCGCGCGTTGCAACGCGTTCAACACCATTGCCACGCAGAGGTTGGCGCCGCGCGGCCGGGCCACGCCCCCGACGCCCGTATCAATGGGTCGCAAGCTTGAGGCCGACGATGCCCGCCACGATCAACAACAGGCTGAAAACGCGCCCCGCATTGGCGGGCTCATTGAGCAGGACGATGCCGAGGATGGCGGTACCCACCGCGCCCACGCCCACCCACACCGCATAGGCCGTGCCCACCGGCAGCGACTTCATCGCCACGCCCAGCAGGCCCAGGCTGACGACCATCGCCACCACCGTGCCCAGCGTGGGCCACAGGCGAGTGAATCCGTCGGTGTATTTCAGGCCGATGGCCCAGCCGATCTCGAACAGGCCGGCCAGCACAAGGATGATCCAGGGCATTGCATGACTCCATCAATCGGTGGGGCCGTCCCCGGGCGTGATGGAGAGGCGGGGCCGTCCCCGCTTCCTGTATGTAGGCATGCTCCCACATGCACAGCATTGGGAGATGAGCCGGATGTAACCAACTCAATCCTGCAACCCTTTCAACTCAACTACCCCGCTGCCGCACCACCTCGAACAGAGTGACACCTGCCGCCACCGAGACGTTGAGGCTTTCGATCTCGCCCGGCATGGGAATCTTCACCAACCCATCGCAATGTTCACGGGTCAGGCGGCGCAGGCCATCGGCTTCGCCACCCAGCACCAACGCGATGTTGCCGCGCAGGTCGATGGAATACAGCGAGGCTTCGGCTTCACCGGCCAGGCCATAGATCCACACACCCAACTGTTGCAGATCGCGCAGGCAACGCGAGAGGTTGGTCACCGCCACCACTGGAATGCGGTCTGCCGCACCCGCAGAGGTCTTGCGCACGGTGGCGTTGACGGTCGCGGATTTGTCCTTGGGAATCACCACCGCGGTGGCACCGGCGGCCGCGGCGCTGCGCAGGCAGGCGCCCAGGTTGTGCGGGTCCTGTACGCCGTCCAGCACCAGCAACAAGGCCTTGCCTTCGGCAGCTTCGACCAGCCCGGCCAGTTCGTGCTCATCCCAGGTGCGCGCCGCCGCGTAGCGCGCCGCCACGCCCTGGTGGCGGACGGCACCGCCCACGCCATCCAGCGCCTGTCCGGTCACGCGGCGCACGTCGATGCCCTTGCGGCGCGCGTTCTCCTCGATCTCGGTCAGGCGCGGGTTCTTCGCACCCGCTTCCACCAGCACCTCGCGCACGTGGTCGGCATCGTTCTCGATGGCGGAGGCCACCGCGTTGACGCCGACGATCCATTGGCTTTGTTTGCTCATTCAGGGATTCAGTGATGGGGTAATGAACGATGAATTCCTGTAGGAGCGGCCTTGGCCGCGATGAAGCTTCCGCGATAAAGCCAATCGCGGCCAAGGCCGCTCCTACAGAGAATATCCAATCAGAGAAACTTCAATATTTTTGTTTCTTGCGCTTCGCCGGCTGTCCGCGCGGCGGCAATTCCGGCGCATCCTTTCTGTCTTCCACCAGCTTGAAATCGATCTTGCGTTCTTCCAGGCTGGCCTTCAGCACCACGATGCGCACCCGGTCGCCCAGACGGTACACGCCACCCCGCCGCTCACCGCTCAAGGTCTTGCGGATCGGATCGAAGTGGTAATAGTCGTGCGGCAACTGGGTAACGTGGACCAAGCCATTGACCTTGGACTCGTCCAGTTCGATGAACAGGCCGAAGCTGGTCACGCCGCTGATCACGCCGTCGAACTGGCTGCCCACGTGCTTTTCCATCCACGCGGCACGGTAGCGCTCGTCTACTTCGCGCTCGGCCTCGTCGGCACGGCGCTCGCGCTCGGAACACTGCAATGCCAGCGCGGCCATCTCGTGCGGCGCGTAGAGATATTTCTCCACCTTTTCGCCGGTGAGGACGTATTTGATCGCACGGTGCACGAGCAGGTCAGGATAGCGGCGGATCGGCGAGGTGAAATGGGCGTAAGCTTCCAGCGCCAAGCCGAAATGACCGACATTGTCAGGCGAATACACCGCCATGCTCTGGCTGCGCAGCAATACCGACTCCAGAAGGGTAGCATCGGGCCGGTCGCGGATTTTCTTCAACAGTTTGGTGAAATCACGCGGCTCCACCTTGCCCCAGGCCGGCATGCTCAGCTTGAATTCCTTCAGGAACTCCAGCAAGTCGGTGTATTTGGATTCCGGCGGCTTGTCGTGGATGCGGTACGGCGCCGGGATATGTCGCTTGAGCAGGTGGCGGGCCGCTTCCACGTTGGCCGCGATCATGCACTCCTCGATCAGCTTGTGCGCGTCGTTGCGCTGGAGCATGCCGGCCTGCGCGACTTCGCCGCGGTTGTCCAGTTCGAAGCGCACTTCGGAGGATTCGAACTCGATGGCGCCGCGTTGCGCGCGCGCCTTGGCCAGCACCTGGTACAACTGGTGCAGGCGTTCCACCTGAGGCAGCTGCGCGCCAATCGCCGCGCGCGCTTCGGCATCGTCCAGTCCCACCGCGTTCCAGACCTGGGTGTAGGTCAGGCGCGCGTGCGAATTCATCACCGCCTCGTAGAACTTCGAACGCGTCACCTCGCCGTCGCGGTTCACCTGCATGTCGCAGACGAAACACATGCGGTCGACATGCGGATTGAGCGAGCAGATGCCGTTGGACAGCGTTTCCGGCAGCATCGGCACCACGAAGCCGGGGAAATACACCGAGGTGGCGCGTTTCTGCGCTTCGTCGTCCAGCGGCGTGCCGGGACGCACGTAATGGGACACGTCGGCGATGGCGACGATCAGCCGGAAACCGTCGCGGTTGCTTTCGCAGTACACCGCATCGTCGAAGTCCTTGGCGTCCTCGCCGTCGATGGTGACCAGCGGCAGGCCGCGGATGTCCACTCGCCCTTCCAGCATGGAAGGCTCGACGGTCAGCGGCACCGCCAGCGCTTCGGCCAGCACTTCCGGCGGGAATTCATCCGGGATGCTGTGGCCGTGGATGGCGGCTTCCACCACCAGCGAAGGGGTCAGCTTGTCGCCCAGCACGGTCAGCACGCGACCGATCGGCGGACGCCGGGTATCCGGCGCCTGGGTCAGTTCGCAGATCACCAGTTGGCCGTCGCGCGCGCCGGCGGTGGCATCGGGCGGAATCTGCACGTTGCGCTGGATGCGCTTGTCGTCCGGGGTCACGTAGGCGATGCCAGCTTCGAAGCCGAAACGTCCCATCAACCGGCTCAGTCGCCGCTCCAGCACGCGGGCGATGCTGCCTTCGCGGCGGCCGCGACGGTCGATGCCGGTCACGTTGGCCAACGCACGGTCGCCGTGCATCACCTTACGCATTTCGTAGGGCGGCAGGAACAGGTCGTCGCCGCCCGCATCCGGGCGCAGGAAGCCGAACCCATCGGGATTGGCGATCACCACGCCGGCAATCAAGTCGGTCTGCTGCACCGGCGCATAGCCGCCGCGCCGGTTCTGCACCAGTTGGCCTTCGCGCAGCATGGCGGCCAGGCGCTTGCCCAGCGCCTCGAAGCGATCAGCGGCGACAAGCCCTAGGCGGGCGGCAAGCTCCTCGGCCGTCTGCGGCCCTTCCGCCGCTTCCAGCGTCATCAGGATGGCTTCACGGCTGGCGATGGGCTCGGCATAACGCTGCGCCTCGCGGCTCGCATGCGGGTCACGGAAACCCGTGTCATCCTGGCGCTTGCCGGAAGCCGCTGCCTTGCGTGGCGACGGCGCAGGCTTGTCCGCAGGGAGCTCCGGCATCCACGGCGGCAAAGAAGATTTGGCCGGTTTGCCGGACTTTGTCGGCTTCCGGGTTGCGTCAGCAGTTTTGCCGGCAGGCCGTTTTCGGTCGCCTTTCGAGGGAGGTTTGCTCATGCCGGCATGGTACACCCCGGCTGGCCGCGGCACCGGCAGCCTTCGCATGCGTTGACATTCTTCCGCGAAGCCACCAAAATGCGCGCCCTGCACCTGCCCAGGTGGCGGAATTGGTAGACGCACTAGCTTCAGGTGCTAGCGGGGGCAACTCCGTGGAGGTTCGAGTCCTCTTCTGGGCACCACTATATGGTCAGGCTCCTCGGTGAGCCTGCTCCAAGTGCCAAAAAACCCGCTAACGCGGGTTTTTTTGGTTCTGGCGATACGTCGATCGACCCACACGGTGGCAAGAACCACCTTTCCGGCCGGCTGCGAAACCATCAACACCGGGACCATGGCAGGAACGGCACCCAATGTGGGCATGCTTGACGCCGGTCAAGGTGACAATCACCGCCTACTCCTACATTGGAGTCCATCATTTGAGCGATGGAGATGACTCGTGCGGATCCGACATGCCTGCTGGCTTTCCCTGCCCCTGCTGGCACTTTCCACGCATGCATCCGCCAACTCCGGCTTCGGCAGCCTGATCAGCGAAGGCAAGCCAATCCTCGACCTGCGCTATCGCCATGAATCCGTGATGCAGGACAACGCCCTGCATGATGCCGAGGCAAACACGCTGCGGACGCGCCTGGGTTTTCGCAGCGGCTCCTGGCATGGATTTTCCGGCCTGGTCGAACTGGACAACGTCACCCATCTTGGCAATGCGCGCTTCAACGACACCCGCAATGGCAGGACCGGCCACTCGGTGGTGGCCGACCCGGATGGCACCGCCATCAACCAGGCCGCCTTGCAATATTCCGGCGAGTACGGAAATGTCGTGGCAGGCAGGCAAAGGATCAACCTGGACAACCAGCGGTTCATAGGGGGCGTGGCCTGGCGCCAGAACGAGCAGACCTTCGATGGCGCATTGCTGCAGTGGAGGCCGCGCAAAGGCCTGGACCTGACCTTTGCATGGTTCAACCGTATCCACACCGTATTCGGCCCGGATGACGGACCCCATGCCACAGCGGCCAACCGCGCCCGCATCGAAGGTGACAGCCACCTGCTCAATCTGAGGTATGAGGCTTCGCCACGATTCACTGCCAGCGCGTACCAGTACCGGCTGGGCATGGACAATGCCGCGGTGTCGGCCACCGCACCCTTGCGCACGCTGTCCAGCACCACCACGGGCCTGCGCCTGCACGGCCTGCATGGCAAGTTCAGTTATGCCGCGGAGTACGCCCGCCAAACCGAACAAGGCGGCAACCCTTGGGAACTGGACAGCAAGTACCACCTGCTGGAACTGGGCTACCAACTGCATGGCGTGCAACTGAAGGCAGGCCATGAAGTCCTGGGTGGTGGCGAGGGGCCGGGCAACCGGGCCTTCCAGACGCCACTGGCCACCAAGCATCTTTTCCAGGGCTGGGCCGACACATTCCTCACCACGCCAGCCAATGGCCTTGAAGACACCTATGTGGGTGTCGTGGCCCCGGTTGGTGGAGGCATGTTGCAGTTTTGGCACCATGCCTATTCGGAGGAACAAGGCGGGGCAAGTCATGGCAACGAGGTCAATGTCTCCTATGCCCGCGCAATCCCGGGCATGAAGAAGGTGAACGGGCTGCTCAAGTACGCCAGGTACGATGCAGGCCGCGGCGGCACCGCCATGGATACGGACAAATTCTGGCTGCAATTGCAGTACGGCCTCTGATCCCGCCCGGACATCCATTCCAGACCATTCACCCGGACAGGCATGTGGGGAACACGCGGCCACCTGTTGCAGGTCTTGCGTTGTTGCACGCCTGTCAGTGCAAGTCCGCCATCACCACCCTGGCTGCGTTGTGCCCGGGCGCGCCGGTTACCCCGCCGCCCGGATGCGTCCCCGCGCCACACAGGTACAGGCCGGGCAAGGCACCACGATAATCCGCCTGCCCCAGCATCGGCCGCGCACTGAACAACTGGTTCAGGCTCAATGCGCCATGGAAAATGTCGCCGCCGATCAGCCCGAAGGTGCGCTCCAGGTCCAGCGGGCTCAACGCTTGCCGTCCCGCCACCAGATCGCGGAATCCCGGGGCAAAACGGTCCACGGTCGCGATCATCAGATCCGCCACTTCGTCGCGATGGTCGTCCCATGAAGCGCCATCCGGTAACACCGGCGCCACATGCTGGCAGAACAGGCTGGCGACATGCTGGCCCGGGGGTGCCAATGAATCATCCAGCGTGGATGGAATCAGCATCTCCACGATGGGCTCGCGCGACCAGCCATGGTCGCGCGCGTCGCGCCAGGCGCGGTCCATGTAGTCCAGGCTGGGCGCCAGGATGATGCCGGCGGTGAGATGATCGCCCTCGCCCGGCAGCGTGCTGAAGCTGGGCAGGCCGCGCAGGGCCACGTTCATCCGGAAAGTGCCGGAACCGCATCGCCAGTTCGCCATGCGCTCGCGCGTGGGCGCGGGGACCGCCTCCGATGGCAGCAGGCGCTGGTACAGCAGCTTCGGATTGACGTTGGCCACCACGGCGCGGGCGCGCAGGGTTTCGCCGGTTTCGGTGATCACGCCGGCAACGCGCCCTTTCTCCACGACGACTTCGCGAACGCCGGCACCGGCACGGATCTCCGCGCCGGCGGCCCGCGCCGATGCCGCCATCGCCTGGGTAATGGCGCCCATGCCGCCGATGGCATGCCCCCATGCGCCCTTGACCCCGTTCACCTCGCCGAAGACATGGTGCAGGAGCACGTAGGCCGACCCCGGCGCATGCGGGCTGGCGTAGTTGCCCACCACGCCATCGAACCCCAGCAGTGCCTTGATCGGCTCGCTTTCGAACCAGCGGTCGAGGTATTCGGCGGCGGAAATCGCGAACAGGTCCAGCAACTCCTGGCGCAGGGTTTCGTCCAGGCGGTGCAGGCGGCGGCCCAGCCCGGCCGCGCGCATCAGCTCCGGCAAGGCCCGCCACCAGCCGCCGTCGGTGACGTTGGGCGGCGGCTGCAGGGCCAGCGCGCGCAACACATCGGCAATGGCATCCAGACGGCGCTCGTATTCCGGGAAGCGCTCGGCATCCCGCCGCGAAAATTTCGCGATCTGCGCGCAGGTCTCGCCCGCGCCGGTCAACAGGTAGCCGCCATCGGGCAGCGGCAGGAAGTTGTTGCGCCTGCGCTGGACGATGCGCAGGCCATGCGCATGCAGATCCAGGTCCGCGATGACCTTCGGCTGCAACAGCGACACCGTGTACGACGCCACCGAGTTGCGGAAACCGGGATGGAACTCTTCGGTCACCGCCGCCCCACCCACCACCTGCCGGCGTTCCAGTACCGTCACCCTCAGCCCGGCGCGAGCCAGGTAGGCCGCACACACCAGCCCATTATGTCCACCACCTATCAGCAGCACGTCGGCAGGTTTGCGGTCGGGCATCACGAAATTTTCCGGTCACGTTGCAGGCTGGGAAGAAGCATCTTCCCACAGGCGGCGGGCTGGTCGCGGCCGGCGCGAAAGCTTGCCCGCCGGGCAGGCATCTCCATTCACCGGAGCCATGCCGGCGCTTGCTAGAATCGCGCTTTCACCGTACCGGAACCGATCCTGATGACGTCACCCCGCACCGTCCTCGGCAAGCCCGCCGTCCTCGCCTTCGCCCTGGTCGCCGCCCTGGCCGCACCGCCCGCCGATGCCCAGAGGCGCGCGGTGCGTGCGCCGGCCATCAGCCCCGCCTGCACGGACTTCTACAGCGTCGCCAATGCCGAGTGGCTGCAGGCCAATCCGGTGCCCGGCGGGACCGCCGCGGTCACCGCCCTGGGCCAATTGCGCGACATCACCCGGCAACAGCAGCACGACCTGCTGCAACGCGCGATGACCGCGCCGCAGAACGACATCCAGCAGCGCCTGGGCGACTTCTGGGCCAGCGGCCTGGACGAAGCCGCCGTGGAACAGGATGGCGCCACCCCCATCGCCGGCCTGCTGGGCCGGATCAACGCCATCAAGCGCGCGCGCGACATTCCGCCCGCCATTGCCGCCCTGCACCAGGTCGGCATCCCGGTGGCGTTCAATTTCGGACCGGACGTGGACCTGCTGCATCTGGATCGCCACATCGGCTACTTCATGCAAGGTGGCCTGGGTCTGCCGGACCCGGATTTCTACCTGCGCAACGATACCGAGACCCGTGAATTGCTGGGCCGCTACCGGGCCTACGTGCAGCAGGTCCTGTCCCTGACCGGCACGCCGCTGGACCGCCTGGATGCCGAATCGCAGTGGGTCATCGACCTGGAAACCCGCATCGCCCAGGTATCGCGCCCGCTGCTGGACCTGCGCAGCCCGTTCGACAACTATGCGCCGGTCGCCACCAAGGACCTGGGCAAGCAATACCGCAACCTGCAACTGGATGCCTTCCTGAAAGCGCAGGGCATCAACGACGACACCGTGTCGATGGCCGACCCGCAGGTGTTCCAGCGGATCAACGAACTCGTCGCCGGCCTGTCGCCCGAGCAGTGGAAGGCCTATCTGCGCTGGCGCATCGGCGACTCCATGGCGCCTTACCTTGCCGGTTCGTTCCGCGACGCCGAGTTCGATTTCCGCGGCCGCCTGCTGCGTGGCGAAGCCGCGCAACCGGCGCGTTGGCAGCAAGTGCTCAACGCCATCAACACCGCCGCCGGTCCGATGCTGGGCAAGGAATACGCTGACCAGTACCTGCCTGCCGCCACCGATGCGCGCGCCGAAGCCATTGCCGCGCAGGTGCGCGACGCGCTGGGCCGCGGCATCGAGGGCAACAGTTGGATGAGCGACACCGCCAAGGCCGAAGCGAAGAACAAGCTGGCCCAGCTGAAGATCGAGGTCGGCACCCCGCACCGCGACATGGATTACAGCATCCAGCCGATGGGACGCGGCAGCTTCGGCAGCAACATGCTGATCGCTTCCACCTGGCATCACCGCGAAAAGATGAAGCTGATCGGACGCGGCAATGCCGACCGCCGCTGGGACGTGCTGCCGCAACAGCCGGCGCTGGCCTACGACATCGCCCAGAACCGCCTCATCGTGACCGCGGCCGTGCTGCAACCGCCAGTGCTGGACGTCGCCAATGGCGAGGCCGGCCAGTACGGCGCCTATGGCGCGATGGTCGCGCAGGAACTCAGCCGCGGCTTCGACAACAAGGGCCGCCACATCGACACCCAGGGCCAATTGCGCGACTGGTGGACCCCTGCCGACCAGAGCGGCTGGGAAGCCCTGTCCAACCAGATCGTTGCGCAATACAACGGCTACCCGTTCCCCGGGGTGAGCGACACCAACGTCAATGGCCGCCTCACGCTGGAACGCAACCTGGCCGACCTGACCGGCGTGGAACTGGCCTGGGACGCCTTCCTCGCCGCCCACCCCGACGCGGACAAGGCCGCCAAACAGGCGTTCTACCTTGCCTGGTCGCAACTGTGGGCGCAGCAGCTCTCGCCCAGCGCCGCCACCGAGCGCGCCGCCATTGACGTGCACGCGCCGGGGCTGTGGCGCAGCAATGGCCCGCTGGCCAACCAGCCGGGCTTCGGCGAAGCCTTCGACTGCAATCCCGGCCAGCCCATGCAACGCCAGGAAGCGGACAGGATCGGGATCTGGCGCTGAGCCAAACTCCCGTCACGCAACGAAAGCGGCGCGGTTTCCCGCGCCGTTTTCGTGACTGCCATCACCGCCGGTTGCGCGGCCCCGGTTTGCCGAAAGGCGGCTGCCCCCGCCAGTAACGGATCACCAGCCAGCCGAACAGCATGCCGCCCAGGTGCGCGAAATGCGCCACGCCCGGTTGCAGCCCGGTGAACCCGAGGAACAACGCGATGGCACCGAACACGATGACGAAGGTGCGCGCCTTCATCGGTATCGGCGGAAACAGCAGCATGATCCGCTGGTTCGGGAACAGCATGCCGTAAGCCAGCAGCAGACCAAACACGCCACCGGACGCGCCGATGGTCGGATAGGCCGGGCTTCCCTGCGACACCATCCACCAGCCCACCGCCAGTTGCAGCAGCCCGGCGCCGCCCACGCAGATCAGGTAATAGCTCAGGAAACGCTTCTGTCCCCACGTGTATTCGAGTGGGCCGCCAAACATGTACAGCGCCAGCATGTTGAACAGCAGGTGGGAGAAACTGCCGTGCATGAATCCGTAGGTCAGCAGCTGCCAGGGCATGAACTCGCGGCCGGCGGCAAACGGGTTGTATTCGCCGCCACCCAATGGCCACAACATGAAGGAAGACAGCGCTGCGCTGCCCAATGCCCATTGCATCAGGAAGACAACGCCATTGGCGATCAGCAGCGCCTTGGTGACGGGCGGGATTCTGGCAAGCATGCGGATTCTCGTATCGGCTACCCCGTATCATAACGGCATGTCCGGCCCGCCCATCGCCCGCCTCGATGACCATGTGGCCTCGCGGCCCCGCTACAGCATCGCTGCGTGGATGCGTCGCGCATGATATGCGCGCCTTGGCGCTGTTGCCCTGACTCGCACCGCTCAACCGTAGGCCGGCCCTGCGCGGCCGACGCCGTGAGAATGACGCATCCGGGAACCCGGCCCCGCCTTGCTGCGGGCCGAATCAACGACGCGCCCGCGCCGGCCCCCAAAGCTGTGCATCCAGTGACGAGGCCGCCGTGGCGCGTTTGACGCGCCCGTTCCTCACCTCCAACCCTTCCTCGCGCAGCCGCTGCGACTGCTCCGCGTAGTTTTCCGAGCCTTCGGGGAACGCAATCCTGCCATCGGCGCGCAACACGCGGTGCCAGGGCAAGCCAGGATCGCTGTTCTCCGACAGCACGCGTGCCACCAGGCGGGCCCGGCCCGGCAAACCGGCGCGTGCGGCCACTTCGCCATAGCCGGCCACTTCCCCGCGCGGTATCGCGCGGACAGCCTGCAGGATGCGTTGTCGTGACGATCTGGCGGTCATGGATCCGTAGCATAATGGCGCAAACGCGACGGAGCCCGACCTTGCACAATTTCGAACAGATCCGCAGCCACCTCGCCACCGCCGGCTACCGGGTGACCATGAACGATCCCTACGTCGCCTGCGTGGAACTGTCACTGGACCAGGGCAAGCGCCATCAGGCGATCTTCCTCTCCGAACTGGGCAACGACGACGAGCGCGGCTACCTGCGCGTCAGCACCGTCATTGCCCCCATCACCGGCATCGACACGCGCCGCGCGCTGGCGTTCAACTGGCAGAGCAGCGTGGGTTATCTGGCCATTGGAGACCTGGATGGCGTGCCCTATCTGCAACTGTGCGAGAACCGCCCCTACGAGGGACTCGGTGCCGCCGAAGTGGACCGCCTGATCCTGGAAATCGGTGGCCTTGGCGACCGCATGGAACGCGCGTTGTCCGCCGAAGGCGACCTGCTGTAGGAGCGGCGCTTGGCCGCGGGCTTTTCGCGCGATCTCCCGCAAGGCAAGAGCAAAAGCTCGCGGCCAAGCGCCGCTCCTACAAGATCCTTTTTTGCCCTCAGGCCCAGCCCATCGCGTCGAGCGACCACCACAGCAGGTAGGCCACGCCCGCCGACGCCGGGATGGTCAGGATCCAGGCCCAGATGATGCGCTCCACCACGCCCAGTTTCAGCGCGCGCGGGTTCTTGGCGAAACCGACGCCCATGATGGCGGTGGAAATGCTGTGGGTGGTGGATACCGGCATGCCCATTTGCGCGGCCAGGGTCAGCACCGTGGCGGAACTGGTTTCGGCGGCGAAGCCATGGATGGGATGCAGCTTGACCATCTTGTGGCCCAGGGTCTTGATGATGCGCCAGCCGCCCGAAGCCGTGCCCATCGCCATCACGATCGCGCAGGTGATGATGATCCACAGCGCGATGTCCTGCTCGCCCCCGGACGGATGCAGGAACGACAGCCAGCCGGGAAGCTCGTCCAGGAGGCCCGATGTTTCCGCGCTGAACAGCGTGAGCGCGATGATGCCCATGGTCTTCTGCGCATCGTTCTTGCCGTGCGCGAAACCCATGTAGGCGGCCGAGAAAATCTGCGCCTTGCCGAACACCAGGTTGACGATGCGCGGGCGTGCCAGCCTGCCAACCCAGCCACCCACCTTCGCCATGCCGGCAATCAGCGCCCACAACACGACCATCATCAACACGCCCAGCGTGAACCCGGCCAGCGGCGAGGTGACCATGGGCAGGAACACCTTCCACACCAGGCCCTGGTTCTTGGTCCAGTGACCAAGATGCTCGGACCAGATGAGTGCCGCCCAATCGTTCTGCGCGGCGGCAAACGCCGCGCCGCAAAGGCCGCCGATCAGCGCATGCGAGGAGGAGGAAGGCAGCCCTTTCCACCACGTGATCAGGTTCCAGATGATCGCGCCCAGCAACGCGCACAGGATCACCTGCGAGGTCGCCTCCACCACTTCCGTATTGATGATGCCCTTGGCGATGGTGACCGCCACCGCGGTGCCCGACAGTGCGCCGATCAGGTTCATGAAGGCGGCCAGCATCACCGCGTGTCCCGGCGAAAGCACCTTGGTCGCCACCACGGTGGCGATGGAGTTGGCGGTATCGTGGAATCCGTTGATGAACTCGAAGACCAGCGCGGTCAGGATCACGATGAGAACCAGGGTCAGCAGCATGGTCCCTGCCTCAGCTGTTCTTGAGCACGATCTGGTAGGCCACCACGCCCGCCTCGCGACAGCGGTCGATCGCCTTCTCCAGGATCTCGAAGAACTCCTTGAGCAGGAACATCTGCAA
>CAZLSG010000046.1:0-20495 GCA_964562135.1 uncultured Pseudoxanthomonas sp.
AATTCGCCGGTGGTGGTGTTGACCAGCACGCGCTCGCCGTTGGTGATGTACTCGGGCACCATGATTTCGATGCCGGTATCGAGCGTGGCGGGCTTGGGCCGTTTGGTCGCGGTGCCGCCCTTCAGCTCCGGTGGCGTGTCCACCACTTCCAGCGTCACCGTCTGCGGCAACTGCACGGCCACAGGCTGTTCGTCGATCACCTGCACGAAGCAGCCGGCCAGTCCATCGGTGATGTAGCCGGCGGCGTCGCCGACCACGTCGGCGTCGAGGGTGTAGGAGGTGTAGTCCTCGTCATCCAAGAACACGAAGGCGTCGCCGTCCTTGTACGAGAAGCTGGCCTGGCGGCGCAGCAATTCCACCTCGGGCAGGTTGTCGTCGGCGTCGAAGCCGGCATCCAGCTTGTTGCCGCCCGGCACGCTGTACATGATGAAACGGAAGCGCACGTTGCCGCCGCGCCCTTGCGGCGAGCTGCGCTCGATGTCGCGGATCTGGTACACGCCGTTGTTGTATTCGACGACGTTGCCTTTCTTGATTTCGCTGGCTTTCATGTGGCGGTCCGGTGCTCGGGATAACGGGAAACCGTAGGAGCGGCTCTTGGCCGCGATGGAACGTTCCTGGTAAAGCTTCATCGCGGCCAAGAGCCGCTCCTACACAGGGACGGATTATTTGGGCGCAAGCCGCACGGCGCCATCCAGGCGGATGGTTTCGCCGTTGAGGTAGCGATTGCCGAGGATGTAGGCGACCAGGTCGGCGTACTCTTCCGGCTTGCCCAGCCGCGACGGAAACGGGATCGAGGCCGAAAGCGATTTCTGCACCTCTTCCGGCATGCCATCGACCATCGGGGTCCAGAAGATGCCGGGGGCGATGGTGTTGACGCGGATGCCGAAACGGGCGAGTTCGCGCGCCATCGGCAGGGTCATGCCCACCACGCCGCCCTTGGAGGCGGAATAGGCGGCCTGGCCGATCTGGCCCTCATAGGCCGCCACGCTGGCGGTGTTGATGATGACGCCGCGTTCGCCGTCCTCGCCGGCTTCGTTGTGCTGCATGAGGTTGGCGGCGGCCTTGGCCACGTTGAAGCTGCCCACCAGGTTGACCATCACGGTGGCACTGAACTGTTGCAGCGGCATGGGTGCTTCGCGCCCGAGCACGCGGCCGGCGCCGAGGATGCCGGCGCAGTTGATGGCCGCGTTCAGCCCTCCCAGGAAGTCCCGGGCGGCGGCGATGTTGGCGGACACGCCGGCCTCGTCGCTGACGTCTGTGCGGAAATAGCGGGCGTTGCCTTCGCCGAGTTCGGCCACGGCGGCGGCGCCTTTGTCGTCGTTGAGGTCGAACAGGGCGACCTTGCCGCCCTGGGCCACGAGATGCCGGGCCACGGCCAGGCCCAGGCCGGAGACACCGCCAGTGATCACGGCATGGATGGACGAGAGTTGCATGGCGGGAATCCTGCGAGTGGTGGCCTGTTATTTTAGTCGAGACCGTCGCCATCTGCCGGGGCGAGCGGGGCCATCGGTTCAACGCAGTTCCTGATAGGTCGGGGCCACGCCCCCGACGCCCATGGACCCGTCATTGCTCCGCGTCGGCCACGCAGGGCCGACCCACGACATGCCGGTGCATCCGTTCAACGCAGGGTGGTGCGCTCCAGATGGTGCACCAGTTCTTCCGGCGCCAGCCCCGGCGCGAACAGGAAGCCCTGTCCGACCGGGATGCCCAGTTGCAACAGGAACTGGCGCTGCGCCTCCGACTCCACCCCTTCGGCCACCAGTTCCAGCCCCAGGCTGCGGGCGATGGCGGAAACCGCCTGGCAGACCGCCACGTCGGAGGGATTGTCCGGCACGCCTTCGGTGAACAACGGGCTGAGCTTGAGTCCGTGGATGGGCAGCCGGCGCAGGTAGTTGAGCGCGCTGTAGCCTTCGCCGAAATCGTCGATGGTCAGCATCACGCCCAGTTCGCGCAGGCCGGCGATGGTGCGCAGGGTGATCGGCGAGTCTTCGATCAGCACGCGTTCGGTGAACTCCAGTTCCAGCGCCGCGCCGGGCAGCCCGAACTCCTCCAGCAGGCCGCGCACCTTGTCGGCCAGGTCGTCGCCGGCGAATTGCCGGTACGAGACATTGACTGCCACGCGGATGATGCCCAGCCCCTGGCTGCGCCAGGCGGCCACCTGGCGGCAGGCTTCGCGCAGCACCCAGTCGCCGATGCGCACGATGTCGCCGGTGGTCTCGGCGTGGTCGATGAACAAGTCCGGGCGCAACTCCCCGAGCTGGTGGTTTTGCCAGCGGATCAATGCCTCGGCGGCCACCAGCCTTCCGCTGCGCAGGTCCACCTGCGGCTGGTAAACCAGCCGGAATTCGTTGTTGTCCACCGCGCGCCGCAGTTGGGTTTCGATCTGCAGGCGGTCCTGCTGGCGTTGTGCCAGCTCGGGCGAAAAGAACTGCCAGCCATTGCGCGCGCGATGCTTGCTGTCGTACATCGCGATATCGGCGTTCTGGATCAGTTGCGGCGGCCGGCGCCCGTCGCCGGGCGCGCAGGCCAGGCCGATGCTGGCGGAGATGGCGAGTTCTTCCTTGCCGAACAGGAAGGGTTCGGAGAATGCGGAGAGAACCGCCTCGGCGAGCTTTTCCGGGCGTTGCGGATCATCCCCGGCGTCGCAGACCACGAGGAATTCGTCGCCGCCGAAGCGGGCGATCATGCCGTCCTCATGCACCGCGCCGCGGATGCGCCCCGCCGCCTGCACCAGCAGTTCGTCGCCGGCATGGTGGCCAAGCACGTCGTTGACCATCTTGAACCGGTCCAGGTCGATGTACAGCACCGCCACGCGCTCGCGCCCGGGATCGGCCAGCCTCGCTTCCAGTTCGCCCAGCACCGCGTCGCGGTTCATCAGCGAGGTCAACGGGTCGGTGCGCGCCTGGATGCGGAGGATTTCCTCGGCCCGCTTGTCCTGCGAGATGTCCTGCAGGGTGCCGCTGATGCGCGAAGAGCCGGGTTCGCCGGGTTCGGCATCGCCGATGACGCGGACCCAGAAGGCATGCCCGTCGCCGCGTTGGCCTTGAAGCTCCAGGTCGAAGCCGCTGCCGCCGTTGGCCACCTGCGCGATGGCGGCGTGCAGCCGCTTGTGGTCGGGTCCGCGCAGGCACGACAACATGTCGCGCAGCGTCTCCGGCGGCTGCGCGGCCCCCAGGATGCGTTGCGCCTCGTCGGTGAGATACATGCGGTCGCGGCCGATATCCCATTCCCAGCCGCCGATGTGGGCCAGCGATTGCGCGCGATCGAACAGCGTGCTGTCGCGCTTGAGTTCGGTGACGTCGCTGAATATGGAGGTCACCTGCGAAGGGTGGTCGCCGCCCGGCTCGAACTGGGGCGCCGAGGTGACGGTGAGCCAGACCAGCCGTTTCTGCTGCGGGTGGTACATGCCCAGCAATTCGCTTTCCACGACCTGGCCGGTATCCAGTGCACGCCGTGCAGGCAACTCGTGCGGCAACAGCTCCTTGCCGTTCTCGTCGATCACGCGCCAATGGTCCAGGCGCAGGGTTTCGTTCGCGGGCGGGTCTTCGTGGGTGCCGAACAGGCGCATGGCGGCGCTGTTGCAATACAGGATGCCCAGGTGCCGGTCCTGCACCAGGATGCCCTTGTCGATGATCTCCATCAGTTCGCGGTAGCGCGTTTCCGCCTCGTGCCGGCCGCTGACGTCGCGGGCCACGGCGAGGATGCTCCTGCGGCCTTCGTGGAGGATGTTGGCCGAATGCACTTCCACCGGGAAGCGGGTGCCGTCGCCCCGCATGTTGGTGACCTCGATGACGTAGCTCTCGCCGCGGTTCAAGGTTTCCCAGACCGGGGCCAGGTGGTCGCGCGGCAGGTCGGGGTTCAGCACGCGGATGTTCTTGCCGACGATTTCGCTGCGCGGGCGCCGGTAGGCGAGCATGCCGGCGCGGTTGAGGTCCAGTACGGTTCCATCCTCCGCCAGCACGCTGATCGGGTCGGGCACGGCGTCGAACAGGTTGCGGTAATGCTGGCGCGCGGTGTCCGCCTCGTGCCGCGCGGCCTGCAGGTTTTCACGTGCCTGCGCGAGGAGGACCCTCAGCGTGGCGGACAATGCAGGATCGTTGCCCACCTGTTCCAGCTGCGCCAGCAATCCGGTCGTGTCCGTTCCATCGCGGCCATCGTCCGCGGCAGGCCCGGGGGCATCGGCGTCGGTTGGCCCGGACCGGCTCATGGCGCCGCCATGGCCTTGCCGGCCTTGCTGCCGGTTTCGCGTCCCAGCAGGCCGGCCAGCCAGCGCCCGGTTTCACCCAGGCGGGCAAGATCCACGCCGGTTTCCATGCCCAGCCCATGCAGCATGTAAACCACGTCCTCGCTGGCCACGTTGCCACTGGCGCCTTTGGCGTAGGGACAGCCGCCGGCGCCGGACACCGAGGCATCGACCACGCGCGCGCCTTCCTCCAGGCAGGCCAGGATGTTGGCCAGTGCCTGCCCATACGTGTCGTGGAAATGCACCGCCAATGCGGACATGGGGATTTCCGCGGCGACGGCCTTCAGCATGTCGCGGGCCTTGTGCGGGGTGCCGACGCCGATGGTGTCGCCCAGCGAAATCTCGTAACAGCCCAGTGCATGCAGGCGGCTGGCCACACGCGCCACGTCGGCCAGCGGCACCTCGCCCTGGTAGGGGCAGCCGAGCACGGTGGAGACATAGCCGCGCACCTTGACGCCATCGGCGCGCGCGCGCTCCAGCACCGGCAGGAAGCGTTCGATGGATTCGTCGATGCCGGCGTTGATGTTCTTGCGGTTGAAGGCTTCGGAGGCGGCGGTGAACACGGCGACTTCGCGGGCGCCGGCTTCGCGCGCACGTTCGTAACCCTTTTCGTTGGGGACCAGCACGGGGTAGGCGACACCGGGCGCCTGTTGGATGGACGAAAAGACCTCGGCGGCATCGGCCAGTTGCGGCACCCATCTGGGGCTGACGAAGCTGGTGGCTTCGATGGTTCGCAGGCCGGTCCGGGACAGGCGATCGATCAGTTCGACCTTGTCGGCCGTGGCGACGATGGACTTTTCGTTCTGCAGCCCGTCGCGCGGGCCGACTTCGACGATGCGGACGTGATCGGTCATGGCGCCTCCGTCATGCTGGCCGGGCGATCTGGAAACGCCGCGCCGCATGCTTCATTCGAGCATCGCCAGCACGGCATCGGCCTCGACGAAATCGCCGGCCGCGGCGCGCAGTTCCTTCAGCACGCCGTCGCGCGGCGCCTTGAGGGCCAACTCCATCTTCATCGCCTCCATGACCAGGATTTCCTGCCCGGAGGTGAGTGTATCGCCGGGCCCGGCCTTGACCAAGACGATGCGGCCGGGCATCGGCGCGAGGATGCGGCCGTCGCCACCGGCGTCGGCCGAGCCGGCGCGCTGGAAAGCCGTGGCTACCTGCAGGGCCAGCCTGCGTTCGCCATCGTGCAGGGTCAGGTGGTCGCCGCTGCGCATCACCGCGAACCGCAGGGCGCGCCCATCGATGCGCAGGCCCAGCGTTCCCTCGTCCAATAGCGCGCCCTCGACGACATGCAAGGCGCCCGCGTGTTCGATCCGGTATTGGCCGGCGGCGCCGTGTCCGATCACCTCTAATGAGGTGTCGTGGTGCCGGAGCAGCAGGCGGCGGCTGCCGGCATGGCCCAGGCGCCAGCCGTCGGCGATGGACCACGGAGAGTCGGGCTCCGCGGAGGCAAGAGCGGCTTTGCGCGCCTGTTGCTCCTGGTGCAGGAGTTGGGCGGTCGCGGCGGCGACCAGCCAGGGGGCTGCCATCGCCGATTCGGCAGACGCGAGGAACTCGTCCAGGTGCCGGTCCAGGTAGCCGGTGTCGATGCTGCCGCCGGTGATGGCCGGATGCCGGACCAGGCGTTCGAGGAAACCGATGTTCGAGCGCGGGCCGACGATATCGCATTGCGCCAGCGCAGCACGCAGGCGGGCGAGGGCGCGCGGGCGGTCTTCGTCCCATACGATCAGCTTGGCGATCATGGGGTCGTAGAAGATGGTCACCGTATCGCCTTCCACCACGCCCGAATCGATGCGCACATGCGCGGAAGGCGGCGGCAGCGCCAGGGTGTCGAGCCTGCCGGAACCGGGCAGGAAGCCGGCGTCCGGGTCTTCCGCGTACAGCCGGACTTCGATGGCATGGCCGTGCTGCGGCACCTGGTCCTGCGTCAATGGCAGCGTTTCGCCGGCGGCGATGCGCAACTGCCATTCCACCAGGTCCAGCCCGGTGGTCATTTCGGTGACCGGGTGCTCCACCTGCAGGCGGGTGTTGATTTCCATGAAGTAGAACCCGCCATCCGGGTCGACGATGAACTCCACCGTGCCGGCGTTGACGTAGTCGATGGCGCGGGCGGCCTGGATGGCGGCCTCGCCCATCGCCGCGCGCAGTTCCGGGGTCAGGAACGGGGAGGGCGACTCTTCCAGGATCTTCTGGTAGCGGCGCTGGGCGGAGCATTCGCGCTCGTTCAGGTGGATGGCATGGCCATGGCGGTCGCCGAATACCTGGATTTCGATATGGCGCGGGGATTGCACGTAGCGTTCGAGCAGCACGCGATCGCGCCCGAACGCGCTTCTGGCCTCGCGCTGGCAGCTTTCCAGGTGCGCCATGAAGTCGTCCAGCCGGTGGACGATGCGCATGCCCTTGCCGCCGCCGCCGTGCGCGGCCTTGATCATCAGCGGGAAACCGATGCGCGCGGCCTCGCGCGACAAGGTGTTGGGCGACTGGTCTTCTCCGGTGTAACCGGGGACTACCGGAACGCCGGCCGCCGCCATCAGCTCCTTGGCGCCGGCCTTGCTGCCCATCTTGCGCATGGACGCCGATGAGGGGCCAATGAAAACCAGCCCCGCCGATTCCACCGCTTCGGCGAAATCGGCGTTTTCGGACAGGAAGCCGTAACCGGGATGGATGGCCTGCGCGCCGCTGCCGCGCGCGACCTCCAGGATGGCGCCGCCGCGCAGGTAACTGTCGGCGGGCGCGGAGCCGCCGACGGGCCAGGCCTCGTCGGCCAGGCGCACGTGCTGCGCATCGGCGTCGGCTTCGGAATACACGGCGACGGTGCGGATGCCCAGCCTGCGGCAGGTGCGGATCACGCGGCAGGCGATTTCGCCGCGGTTGGCGATCAGGATTCTTTCAAACATGGGTATTGGCCACGGATTTACGCGGATTCGCGCGGATAGGGCGTTCGGTGAAGATACGGCGTTTGAACTGTGGACGGGGACCGAAATTCAGCAGAAGCCCGAGGGGGAGGCCGGTCGCCTTCAGGTAATTCAGCAGTTGGGCTTCATGTATCGGCATCAGATGGGCTTGCGCCTTGATCTCAATGAGCAATGATTGATCCACCAGCAGATCCGCCCTGAATTCGCCAATGCAACGACCCTTGAAAGCAACTGCTATCGGGAATTGCCTCGCGACCGACAGGCCTTCTTCTTCCAGGGTCAATGCCAAGGCATTTTCGTGGACGCTCTCCAGAAAACCATGCCCCAGCGTGTTGTACACGTCATGGAAGGCCCTCAGCACACGCTGGGTCAAGTCTTTCTGCAACAACGCTCTATCCGTGTTCATCCGTGAAATCCGTGGCGAATTCAGTCCCCGGCGGTGTGGCAGACCGCTTCGATGTTGTGCCCGTCGGGATCCAGCACGAAGGCGCCGTAGTAGTCGGGATGGTAGTGCGGGCGCAGGCCCGGCGCGCCGTTGTCGCGCCCGCCGGCGGCGATCGCGGCGGCATGGAAGGCGTCCACCTCGGCACGGCTGCGGGCGGCGAAGGCGACGTGGCTGTGCAGGCCGGGTCCCGGCGCGCCATCGTCGCCGAACCAGAAGTACGGCTTGCCGTCGCTGCCGAATCCGGCGGCGCTGCCGTTGCCGCCGGTCATTTCCGGGGTCACTTCCATCAGCAGCGAGATGCCCAGCGGGGCCAGCGCGTCGCGGTAGAAGGCGAGACTGCGGGCGTAATCGGAAACCGGAATGCCGATATGGTCGAGCATGGGGTCGCTCCTTCAGGGTGTCCAGGCGGGCGGGCGTTTGTCGAGGAAGGCGGACAGGCCTTCCTGGCCCTCGGGGGAAACGCGCAGGCGGGCGATCAATGCGGCGTTGGCGGCGTCCAGCGCGTCGCGGTCGGCGGCCGCGGCCACCTGCCGCACCAGTGCCTTCGCCGCCGCCGCCGCTTGCGGGCCGGCCTTCAGCAGCAGGTCGATCTGCCGCTGCACGGCGGCATCGAGCGTTTCCGCCGTCGCCACCTGGTGCAGCAGGCCGATGCGCTGCGCCTCGGTGGCGTCGAAGATCTCCGCGCTGGCGAACCAGCGCCGCGCCTGCCGCGCGCCGATGGCGGCCACCACATACGGCGAGATCACCGCCGGCAGCAGGCCCAGCCTGCTTTCGGTCAGGCCGAACTTCGCCTCCGGCACGCCGATGGCGATGTCGCAGCAGGCCACCAGGCCGACGCCGCCGCCGAATGCCGCGCCGTGCACGCGGGCGATGGTCGGCTTGGGCAGTTCGTCCAGCATGCGCATCAGCCGCGCCAGCGCCAGCGCATCCTCGCGGTTCTCCGCCTCGCTCGCGGCGGCCATGCCGCGCATCCAGTTCAGGTCCGCCCCGGCGGAGAAGGAAGCCCCGGCGCCTTCCAGCACCACGATGCGCACGCTCGGATCGATGCCAACGGTTTCCAGTGCGCGGACCAGGGCGGCAATCAGGGTCGCGTCGAACGCGTTGTGCAGTTGCGGGCGGTTGAGCCTCAGCCTCAGCACCGCCCCTTGGGTTTCCAGTACCAGCGGATCCGACATCCGGCGCCTCTCCAGACTAGCTGCGACCATGATAGCGGTTCCCCGCCGAGCGGCTCTCGTGCACCGGGGCGGTGATAGAATCGATACGCATTTACATTCGTATCCAGAACATGATCCTGTCCGAACTTCCCCTCCGTAAACCTGCCATCGTCGAGGCTGTGCAGGATCAGACGTCCCACGACGCCATTGCGCGGAGATTGCGCGAATTGGGCTTCGTAACAGGGGAGCCCGTCGAAGTCGTGGCCAGGGGGCCGCTGGGCGCGGAACCGCTGCTGGTGCAGATCGGTTTCACCCGTTTCGCCTTGCGCCGCAGTGAAGCCGCGCGGGTGAAGCTGCGGGCCGCGGAGGCCTTGGCATGAGCGCGGAGGCGCCGGCATTGCGCCTGGCCTTGCTGGGCAATCCCAACAGCGGCAAGACCGCGCTGTTCAACCAGTTGACCGGCAGCCGCCAGAAGGTGGCCAACTACGCCGGCGTCACGGTGGAGCGCAAGGAAGGGCGGTTGCACTCGAAGTCCGGCCGCAGTTACGCGGTGCTGGACTTGCCGGGAGCCTACAGCCTGCATCCGGCCAGCCTGGACGAGGCGGTGGCCCGCGATGTCTGCCGGGGCTTCTATCCGGGGGAACCTGCCCCCGATGTGCTGGTCTGCGTGGTGGATGCCACCAACCTGCGCCTTCATCTGCGCTTCGTTCTGGAAGTGCGCGAGCTGGGCAAGCCGATGATCGTGGCCCTGAACATGAGCGACGTGGCCCGCAAGCGCGGCATCGCGATTGACCGGGCAGCCCTGGAATCCGCGCTGGGCGTGCCGGTCGTCGAAACCGTGGCGGTGCGGCGCAATGGCGCGGCGGCGCTGGTGGCACAGATCGACCACCTGGCGGAACGGCCGCAACCGCCGTCGGTGCGGCTGGGCGAAGATGCCGACCTGCACCAGGAAACCCGCCGGTTGCTGGCGTCCACGGTGAGCATGCCCACGCGCACCGCGGGGATCGACGATGCGCTGGACCGCTGGCTGCTGCATCCCGTCTTCGGATTGCTGGCGCTGGCAGTGGTGATGTTCCTGATCTTCCAGGCGGTCTACGCCTGGGCCGCGCCGATGATGGACCTCATCGATGCAGGCGCTGGCTGGCTGGGCGAATGGGTGGGCGGGCTGTTGCCGGAGGGACCGCTCAACAGCCTGCTGGTGGACGGCATCATTGCCGGCTTGGGCGGCGTGGTGATCTTCCTGCCGCAGATCCTGATCCTGTTCGCCTTCATCCTGGCGCTGGAGGAGAGCGGCTACCTGCCGCGCGCGGCGTTCCTGCTCGACCGCATGATGGCGGCGGCGGGCTTGTCTGGCCGTTCGTTCATCCCCTTGCTGTCCAGCTTCGCCTGCGCCATTCCCGGCATCATGGCCACGCGCTCCATCCAGGACCCGCGCGACCGCCTGGCCACCATCCTGGTGGCGCCCTTGATGACCTGTTCGGCGCGGCTGCCGGTGTATGCCCTGTTGATCGGCGCGTTCATCCCGCAGCGGCAGGTCTGGGGCGTGTTCAACCAGCAGGGGCTGGTGCTGTTCGGCCTGTACATGGCCGGCATCCTCAGCGCACTGATCGTGTCCTGGGTGATGAAGAAATGGCGGCGCGACAAGAGCGAGCATCCGCTGTTGCTGGAGTTGCCGGCCTACCGCATCCCGAATCCGCGCGACCTGCTGATCGGGCTGTGGGAGAGGGCGATGATCTTCCTCAAGCGAGTGGGCGGCATCATCCTGGCGCTGACCATCCTGCTGTGGTTCCTGCTCTCGTTTCCGGCGCCGCCCGAAGGCGCCATTGGCCCGGCCATCGATTACAGCTTCGCCGGGCGCATGGGCCATGCCATGGCGGTGTTCTTCGCGCCGCTGGGCTTCAACTGGCAGATTTCCATTGCGCTGATCCCGGGCATGGCGGCGCGCGAGGTGGCGGTGGCGTCGCTGGCCACCATCTATGCGTTGTCGGCAGCGAACGACGAAGCGGCCGCCGAGGCGCTGACGCCGTTGATCAGCGATGGCTGGTCGCTGGCCACCGGATTGTCGCTGCTGGTCTGGTACATCTACGCGCCGATGTGCATCGCCACGCTGGCCACCATCAAGCGCGAGACCCATTCCTGGAAACAGGCTGGCTATGCCGCGCTGTATCTGTTCGTGCTGGCCTATGCAGCCTCGTTCCTGACCTACCAGGTCGCGGTGCTGCTGGGCGCGGGCTGAGCATGGATGCCTGGCTGCTTTTCCAGTACGCGGTCATTGCCCTGGCAGTGCTGGCCAGCGCATGGGTGGTGGCGGTGAAGCAGTTCCCGGGTGGCGTGCGCCGTGTGCGGGTGGCGCTGGCCATGCCATTGCTGCGGGAAGGCCGGCCGGCGTGGCTGCGCGCCGCCGGCGGATGGATCGCGCCGCCGGGTCAAGGCGGAACAGGGAACTGCGGTGGCTGCAAGGATTGTGGCTAGGCCGCGCTGGCCGGTATTTCCCCAAGCCTAAAGAGTGGGGAATCAATGCCGGGTGTTTTTCTTCCCGGACCTTGCGCTGGCCGGCGTCATTTCCACGGTCAGCGAAAAACTTCGTTCCTCGTCCGCTTGCAGCGCGCCCACGCCCACCACCTGGCGGCCGATCTCTTCGCCGCGGTCATTGCGGATGGACACCACTACGCAGTATTCCCATGCGCCCCCCTCCCGTGGGTGGCGGATGCTGCCCTCCACGCGCAAGGGAATGACGGCCGGCGCCGATGTGGAAGCGCCGATGTCCGTACCCGCCTCGTAGCGCAGGTGATGCCGGCAGGCGGGACACACCGACGCGCTTTCCAGGATGACCGTCTTGCAGTGCGGGCAGCCGCGGGTGGCGCCGGCGCTTCCCGGTCGCGGGCTGCTCATGCTCAGGCAGCGCCGTCTTCCCAGCCGAAGTCCACCTGGCCGCGCATGCGCGAGCCGGCGGCCACGGTCACGCTGCCGGCCTTCAGGTCGCCGATGAGTACCGAGGTCGCCTGCAGCTCGACCTGTTCGGCCGACTCGATGTTGCCTTCGAGTTCGCCGGACAGCGTGACCTTCTTCGCGCGCACGCCGCCGTTGAGCTTGGCGCCTTTCTCGACGGTCAGGTCGCCCTGCACGTTGACGTCACCCTTGAACTTGCCGGCGATGCGGACATGTCCGGTGCCCTCGATCTTGCCTTCGATGGTCAGGTCGGCCGCGATCAACGATTCCTTGGCCTCGGCCTCGGCCCCCACAGCGCGCACGCCCGGGGCGGTCACCGTGGGCGAGAACTCCGTGGCCGCCGCTGTATCCCTGACGGGTTCGGGCAGGGGATCGGGCGCGAGCGTGATGGCATCCTTCTTGGCGGTGTTCTGCTCTTTCCAGATGGACATGGCGGGTTTCTCCGGTCGAAAGAACCCCCACTATCGCGCGCCGGGAGTCGCGGTGCTGTGACGGCTCTCACCAAAATGCCCGTGGATGCGCGGCATGGCCCGCGGTTCAGCGCACACCCTTGTGCTGGCCGCCATCGACGGGGACGCAGGCGCCGGTGATCCACTGCGCGCGCGGGGAGCAAAGGAAGACGGCCGCGTCGGCGACTTCTTCGGGCGTCCCCATGCGTCCCCAGGGGATGCTGCCCCTGGCCATTTCGTACAACGCCGGGTTATCCCGCCTGGCCACGTCCCACAGGCCACCCGGGAACTCGATGGAACCGGGTGCGATGGCATTGACCCGGATGCCATTGGCGGCATGGAACAGGGACAGTTTCTTGGCCAGCGTGATCAGGGCGCCCTTGGCGGTGGCGTAGCCCAGGTCCGGGCCGGGGCTGGCTTCCAGTCCGGAAATGGAGGACACCAGCAGGATGCTGCCGCCGCCGGTTTCGCTCATCCAGGGGACCACCCGGTCGCAGGCGCGCGCGGCGGCCAGCACATCCACCTGCAGGCTGGCCTCGAACGACGCCAGGTCCGGGCCCAGCGCCAGCGCGGAGGCGTTGTGGACCAGCACGTCCACGCCGCCCAGCGCCGCGCGTGCCGCGTCCAGGAAGGACGACAGCGAATCCGCGTCGGCCAGGTCGCAGGTCTGCGCGAATGCCTTCACCCCGCGCGTGCGGATGGCGGATTCGGCCAGGCGCAGGTCGGGTTCGGAACGCGCGCAGATCGCGACGTCGGCCCCTTCGCCGGCCAGTCCGAGCGCGATGGCCTTGCCGATGCCGCGGCTGCCGCCGAGGACCATGCATTTCCTGCCTTGCAATCCGAGATCCATGAGGTCACATCCTGAATACGCCGAAGCGGGCGGGTTCGATGGGCGCGTTGAGCGATGCGGAAATCGCCAGCCCCAGCACCCGGCGGGTGTCGGTGGGGTCGATGATGCCGTCGTCCCACAGGCGCGCGGTGGCGTACCACGGGCTGCCCTGGGTTTCGTACTGGTCGCGGATGGGGGCCTTGAAGGCTTCTTCCTCGTCCGCGCTCCAGCTGTTGCCGGCAGCCTCGATGCCGTCGCGCTTCACCGTCGCCAGCACGCTGGCGGCCTGCTCGCCGCCCATCACGCTGATCCGCGCATTCGGCCACATCCACAGGAAGCGCGCCCCGTAGGCGCGCCCGCACATGGCGTAATTGCCGGCGCCGAAGCTGCCGCCGATGACCACGGTGAACTTGGGCACGGACGAGCATGCCACCGCGGTGACCATCTTGGCCCCATCCTTGGCGATGCCGGCGTTCTCGTACTTCCTGCCCACCATGAAGCCGGTGATGTTCTGCAGGAACACCAGCGGAATGCCGCGCTGGTTGCACAGTTCGATGAAGTGCGCGCCCTTCAGCGCGCTTTCCGAAAACAGGATGCCGTTGTTGGCGACGATGCCGACCGGATAGCCATGGATGTGCGCGAAGCCGGTGACCAGGGTCTTGCCGTAGCGGGCCTTGAATTCGTCGAATTCGCTGCCGTCGACGATGCGGGCGATGACCTCGCGGATGTCGAACGGGCGGCGGGTGTCCTTCGGCACGATGCCGTAGAGCTCTTCGCCGGGGTAGCGCGGTTCGCGGGCTTCGCGCAGCGCTACCGGCAGGGTCTTGCGGCGGTTGAGGTTGCCCACCAGCCGGCGCGCGATGTCCAGCGCGTGGCGGTCGTCCTCGGCGAAATGGTCGGCCACGCCGGAAATGCTTGTGTGCACGTCGGCGCCGCCCAGCGCTTCGGCGTCGACCACTTCGCCGGTGGCCGCCTTCACCAGCGGCGGGCCGCCCAGGAAGATGGTGCCTTGCTCCTTCACGATGATGCTTTCATCGCACATGGCCGGCACGTAGGCGCCGCCGGCGGTGCAACTGCCCATCACCACCGCGATCTGCGGGATGTTTTCCGCACTCAGCCGCGCCTGGTTGTAGAAGATGCGGCCGAAGTGTTCCCGGTCCGGGAACACCTCGTCCTGCAGCGGCAGGAAGGCGCCGCCGGAGTCGACCAGATAGACGCAGGGCAGGCGGTTCTCGCGCGCGACTTCCTGCGCGCGCAGGTGCTTCTTCACGGTCATCGGGAAATAGGTGCCGCCCTTGACCGTGGCATCGTTGGCGACCACCACGATTTCCTGGCCCATCACCCGGCCGATGCCGCAGACCATGCCGGCGGCGGGCGCGGCGCCGTCGTACATGTCTTCGGCTGCCAGCGGCGCGATTTCCAGGAACGGCGAGCCGGGATCGAGCAGGGCGGTGATGCGGTCGCGCGCCAGCAGCTTGCCGCGTTCGGTATGCCGGCTGCGGGCCCTGTCGCCTCCGCCATGGGCCGCTTGCGCGAGGCGGCGGTTCAGTTCATCGGCCAATGCGCGGTGGTAGGCGGCATTGTCGGAAAAATCCCGCGAGCGCGGATCGAGTTGCGAATCCAGTGCGGACATGCGGTGCTCTTGTCGTGAAAGCGGCATCACAACACAAACGCCCGGCAGCGCCAAACTTTCCGCGTTGCAAAAAATCGCCGGGAGCGATTTTTGACATCGCATCGGCGATGGCCCGGAGGGTGCCCGCCATGGATGGTGGGGCACCAAAAATCGCCGGGAGCGATTCTTGACATCGCGCCCGTGATCACCCGGAGGGGGCAGCGATGGCGACCACAAAAAAACAGGGCCCGCGGATGCAGGCCCTGTTTGTGCAACGAAGCGGGAAGGAGGTCAGTCCTTCTTGGTGGCTTCTTCGACCTTTTCGGCGGCTTCCTTCACAGCGGCGGCGGCGTCGCCCAGGGCGGACTTGGCAGCGTCGGTGGCGTCGGCAGCAGCGGCCGCGGCCGCGTCGGTGGCGGCAGCAGCGGCATCGGCGGTGGCGTCGGCAGCCGCGTCCACGGCTTCGGCGGCGGCATCGGTTGCTTCGGCAGCCGCGTCGGCAGTGGCCTCAGCGGCGTCGGCGGTGGCTTCGGCAGCCTGTTCGGCAACAGCAGCGGCGTCGGCAGCGGCCTGGTCGGCCTGCTGCTGGGTGCAGGCGCCCAGAGCCAGGACGGAAGCGGCGGCCAGCAGGAGGGAGAACTTGGTCTTCATGGGAGTTTCCTGAAAGTGGAGTGGATACATGCGTGAAGCGTGGAAAAGTCGGAACCCGTCAGGCTGGTTGCCACGCTGGCGAACCGGGCTCCGGTTGGAGTGAAGAGAAAAGCCGCCCTGGAGCATGGCGGCCTTCCTTTTCGCACCCGGATCGCGCCACTGGGCGCGATCCGCCGGCTTGCTTACTGCTCGCCTTCCTCTTCAACGGCTTCGGCAGCGGCTTCTGCAGCTTCCGTGGCCGCATCGGCGGCATCGGTTGCAGCGTCGGCGGCGGCGTCCGCAGCGTCGGCGGCAGCGTCAACCGATTCCTGGGCAGCGTCGGCGACAGCGTCGCTGGCGGCCGCGGCGGCATCGGCTGCAGCCTGCGCTTCGGCGGCGGCATCGGTTGCTTCTGCAGCGGCTTCGACCGCTTGCTGCTGGTTCGAGCACGCCGCCAGGGCAAAGCCCAGGGCCAACGCGATCAGGGCCTTGTTGATGGTCATTTTTGCGTCTTCCTCGTCGTGTGTGTAAGGCAACGCGCAATTGCGCGCCTGCAACATGATGACAAGCCGGTGACAAGTGTCAAGCGGCTATCCGGTCATTTTTGTCAATGGTTTGTTAAGGAACCTGACTTGGGGACAGGCTGGTGACCGGATGGGTGGCATGCACACGGGGATGCCAGGACGCGAGCGGGGAAGCCCGCTTCGCGCCCGGCAGCCAGGTGGGGCAAGCGGATGGATCAGACCAGTTCGATGGCAATGGCGGTGGCTTCGCCGCCGCCGATGCACAACGAGGCGATGCCGCGCTTGCCGCCGCGCTTGCGCAGGGCGTTGACCAGGGTGACCACCAGGCGGGCGCCGGACGCGCCGATCGGATGGCCCAGCGCGCAGGCGCCGCCGTTGACGTTGACCTTGGCATGGGGGATGCCGAGTTCCTTGATCGGGGCCATGGCCACCACCGCGAAGGCTTCGTTGATCTCGAACAGATCCACGTCATCCACGCTCCAGCCGACCTGTTCCAGCAGGCGCTGGATGGCCCCGACCGGGGCGGTGGTGAACCATTCCGGCTCGTGCGCCTGGGTGACGTGGCCGGCGATCCGGGCCAGCGGCTGGATGCCGCGCCTGGCAGCCTCGTCGGCGCTCAGCAGCACGGTGGCGGCGGCGCCATCGGAGATGCTGGACGAACTGGCGGCCGTAACCGTGCCGTCCTTCTTGAAGGCGGGGCGCAGGGTGGGGATCTTGGCGATATCGGACTTGCCCGGCTGCTCGTCGCTGGCGAATTCCACTTCGCCCTTGCGGGTGCTCACCTTCACCGCGACGATTTCGCCGTCGAAGGCGCCGGATTGCTGGGCCGCCTGCGCGCGGGTCACCGATTCGATCGCGTAGGCGTCCTGGTCTTCGCGGGTGAAGCCGTACTTGGCGACCGTGGCTTCGGCGAAAACGCCCATCGCCTGGCCGTCGTAAGGGTTGGTCAGGCCGTCCCAGGCCATGTGGTCGACGGCCTGGAAGTTGCCGTAGCGGTTGCCGGTGCGCGAATTGGGGATCAGGTGCGGCGCGTTGGTCATCGACTCCATGCCGCCTGCGACCACGATGCTGGCCGAGCCGGCCTTGATCAGGTCGTGCCCCAGCATGATGGCCTTCATGCCCGAACCGCAGACCTTGTTGATGGTGGTGCAGCCGGCGCTGGTCGGCAGGCCGGCGGCCAGCGCGGCCTGGCGGGCGGGGGCCTGGCCGAGGTTGGCGGGCAGCACGCAGCCCATGATGACTTCGGAAACGTCGCCAGCGGGCACGCCGGACTGTTCCAGCGCGGCGCGGATGGCGGTTGCGCCCAGGGTGGGCGTGGGAACGCCGGTGAACTGGCCAAGGAACGAGCCGATGGCGGTGCGCTTGGCGGCGGCGATGACGATGTCGGACATGGTGGGGGTACCTCCCGGAATGGTCTTCCGATTATCGGGGGCGGAACGACCGCGGGCAAATGGGACCTTCGATCAAGGCGGAGAAATCCGGAATGGCGGCCCCATTCCCGCAATGGTGTGCTGGCGCTGATGGTTCCATGGGAGGTATATAGGCGTCAGAAATGGTCGGAACCGGGAGAAAACGAATGGGCAGGGAATCATCGATGATTCGGCGGGCACGCATCGCGACGGCAGTGACGTGCGTCTTGCTGTTGGCGGCATGTGGCGGGGGAGGCAGCAGCAATGCCCGGCCCGATCCGCCCCCGGCTTCCGGACCGGATATCGGGTTTACCCCCACGGTCACCATCGACAACAGCCTGACCAACCTGAACCGCCCCACCGCGCAGGCCTTCGGTTCCGAGCGGGCCTTGCCGGAATACAGCGAGCATCTGGTGTTGACCAATGCCGCCGGTGCGCTGGGTGCCGGCCTCACGGGGCAGGGCGTCACCATCGGGCTGCTGGATTCCGGGGTGAACCGCAATCATCCGGCCCTGAGCGGGCGGGTGACGCGGCATTTCATCAACGTGAATCCCAATACCAACAACACCAGCGTCGACGATGTGGTGGGCCACGGCACGGTGGTGGCCCAGATCGCGGCCGGCCAGAGTGTTGGCCGATGGGGCGGCGGCGTGGCCCAGAACGCGACCATCGTGTCCTCGCGCATTATTTCGGACAAGCCGCCTGAGGATGACGGCTCCGGCGCAGGCAACGAAATCCATGCCGGCCAGGGTTATGGCGGTTACTTCAGGGACATCAATGCCCAGCTCGCCGGCGCCGGGGCGAAGATCATCAACAATTCCTGGGGAGGTCTTTACTGGAACGACCCGGCGCTGACCACGGAGCTGGCGACGGCATGGAAGGATTTCGTGGTCACTCGCGGCGGGATCATCGTGTTCGCAAACGGCAATGCCGGCAACAATCCGGCATTGCGTCCCAATCCTTCGGACAACGCTTCGCTGCCCAGCCTGGCCAATGATGCGGCACTGGAAAAAGGCTGGTTGACGGTGGCCGCGCTGGATCCGGCCAACCCGACCCAGCTCACGTCCTATTCGCAGGAATGCGGCAGGGCGATGTATTACTGCCTGGCGGCGCCGGGCAACGTGGTGTTCGTCGATCCCGACGCCAAGGTGGGCGACGCCGGCTACGATCTCTACATGGGGGGCGGCACCTCCTACGCCGCGCCGCAGGTGGCGGGCGCGGCGGCGGTGGTGTGGTCGGCGTTCCCGTATTTCGACAACGACCTGGTGCGGCAGACCATCCTGGGCGGCGCCAAGGACCTGGGCGATCCGGGCGTGGATCCGGTGTTCGGCTGGGGCCTGCTGGATGTCACCAAGGCGGCGAAAGGGCCCAGCAACTTCGCCTGGGGCGATGTCAGCGTGTCGTTCGGCGGTCACTCCGTGTGGCGCAATTCCATCATTGGCGATGGCGGACTGGTCAAGTCAGGCACGGGCACGTTGACGCTGACCGAGACCGCTTTCTACAGGGGTGATACCCGCGTGCAGGCCGGTGCTCTTGATGTACGCAAGGGCCTGGCCCATTCCAATGTCAGCATCGCCAATGGCGGCCAGGTGTGGGGCAGCGGGACTTTCGGCGGAAATGTGAACAATGCCGGCCGTTTCTACAACGTCGCCAGTGCGCCGGCCACGATTGCCGGCAACTACACCCAGACGGCCAACGGCAACCTGGGGATATGGCTGGGCAGTCCGCTCAATGTCCAGGGCACGGCCACGCTGGCCGGGCAAGCCTCCATCCTGGGCGTCAAGAGCGGCTATACCACCACGTCCAGGGAAACCCTGCTGAATGCCACGGGCGGCATCAGTGGCACGTTCTCCACCTTGCGCTCCGCGCCCAACGTCTTTCTGGACGCATCGCTGGCCTACGACGCCAACAACGTGTTCCTCAACATCAACCGCATCAACGTGGCCGATGCCGTGGCCGGCATGGGACTTTCCGGCATCACCCTGATGTCGGCGGCACGCGTGGAAAACGCGATGCAGGCCATCGACGGACAGTTGGCGGGGGGCTTGCCCGGCGGCATCGGTGCGGGTTTCATCGGCAACGCGGGCGCCTTGCAGCAGGTCGCCAGCGTCGAACAGGCCGAGCGGGCATTGCGCAGTCTTTCCGGCGAGCTGCACGCCAGCGCCGACACCATGACCTTCGATGCCATCGACATGAACCGGCGTGCGCTGTCGTCGCGCTTCGGTGCATTGGTGGACGCGCCGCGTGCCGGCGGCGACTGGTTCCAGCGCCTGGGCAGCCGCGGCGAGGGGATCTACGGCGCGGCGGACTTCGAACTGGACGGCTGGATGCTGGGCAGCGACCTGCGCTTGGGCGAGCACGGCGTGGCCGGCTTCGCCTTTGGCGAAACCCGCGCGAACAACCACACCGGCAGCCGCCTGGACCACAGCCAGGACCGGCAGGCGCAGAGCCAGTTCTACCTGGGCGCCATCCATGGCAACACGTATGCCCTGGGCCAGATGGGCTTCGGCCGCTACGACCGGCAAATGCGTCGCCAATTGCTGCTGGGTGCGCAATACCATGGAGTCGCCAGCGAATACTCGGGCGATTTCCTGGCCACGAACCTGGAGCTGGGCCATCGTTTCGGCGTCGGGGCCGCGTCGCTCACGCCGTATGTGGGCGCGGACCATGCGCGCGTGGAGCGTGAGGGCTTCGCCGAAACCGGCGCCAATGGCTTTGGTTTGCGTGCCGGGGACAGCATTGCCGAGCGCACGCAGGCGATCGCCGGGTTGCGTTCGGAATACCGGTGGAACGGGCACGATGGGCGTGGATTCGCGCTGCGCGGATACACGGAGTGGCAACATGCGCTGCACGTCCGGGGCATGCAGCGTGATGCCAGCTTCGTCGGCGTGGAATCATGGGCGCCGCTGGCAGGCATGCCGATGGCGGAATCCGGGGGGATATTCGGCCTGGGCTTCGACATGCGCCTGTCCCGTGATGCCAAGCTGTCGTTGGGCTACGACCAGCGCTTCGGATCGCGTGAGCAGATGCGCGTACTGCGGACGCAGTTCACCTACGGCTTCTGACCGAGCTCTTGATGAATTATGTAGGAGCGGCCTTGGCCGCGAGCTTTTGCTTTTGTTGCGGGATACGCGCGTAAAAGCTCGCGGCCAAGGCCGCTCCTACAAATATCAACCTCGGCCTTCGAAGAGTTCGCGGCCTATCAGCATGCGGCGGATTTCGTTGGTGCCGGCGCCGATGGCGTAGAGCTTGGCGTCGCGCAGCAGGCGGCCGGTGGGGTATTCGTTGATGTAGCCGTTGCCGCCCAGTGACTGGATGGCTTCCAGGGTG
>CAZLSG010000047.1:0-20090 GCA_964562135.1 uncultured Pseudoxanthomonas sp.
AGCAAGGGATTGAAAATCCCTGTGTCGGGGGTTCGATTCCCTCCCCGGCCACCATATAAGTGTTTGATTTAGCTGATGATCTGACAAAATAGGCCCTTCGGGGCCTTTTTTGTAGTCCGGCAGTTCTCCGGTCACAAAACGATCAATGTGAAATGATCGAGCTGATACTGAGCCATGACCATAGTCATGTTGTATATACATGCCGCTGTATATACAATTCTCATCCCGTCCAGGAGTCCAAATGGAAATCAAGATTTCCCCAAGGGTCCAAGAGAAGCTAAGGACGAAGCATGGCGAAATCACTCAGCAGGAAATTGCTGAGTGTTTTGCGAACAGATGGGGCAAGTTCTACGCCGATACGCGCTATGACCATCAGACCAATCCGCCGACATTCTGGTTCGTTTCCATGACCGATAAAGGGCGCACCCTAAAGGTCATTTTTGTTCGTTATCAGGATTTTTTCGCCATCAAATCAGCCTATGAGCCGAATGATGGTTCCGATGCGCTATACGAGCGCTTGTGCCGAGGAGAGTGAGATGAACGCCGATGTGAAAGACATCAACGAAGCCGCTTGGGACAATGGCGAGTTCGGGCATTCTGCCGAACACGCAGTTGCCGCGTCAGCAAACTTGGATGCGGAAATCGATGACGCGCTTGGCTTGCAGATGATCTCGATTAGGCTGCCGAAGAAGCTGATTGATGACTTAAAGCTGATCGCAAAGAAAGAGGGGCTTGGGTATCAGCCGCTTATCCGAAAAGTGTTGATTCGCTTTGCGCATGCGGAATTTCGGTCGATGGCTAGGGATAGGCTGGTATCTGAAATTAACAACTGCGAGGCCGATCCGATTGATGATCTAATTGCAGCGGCAGGCTAAGTGCCTACCGAAGGTAGCAGCAAACCCCGCTCCGGCGGGGTTTTGTTTGGGGCGTTCACTGAACCATTCCACTCTGCCGAGTTTTTCGGGCCATCGCGCACGCTACTTCTTCTTCTCCGGCCCGGTTATGTACTCCAGCGGGCTTACTCCTGATGTCCTGTGCGCAACCAGGAAGTACCGTGAGGTGCGTTTCCTCGCGGTTGACTTGGAGATTCATGACGTCCTGATGCTTTTGTCTGAATGAAGGCGAAGCCCGGTTTCCCGGAGGTGTCATGCAAACCATTGACGGCAATGGGCCCAGGCCTAGAATCAGGCTACCGTCGGACTACCTGGGAGATGACACGATGAAACGTTCTTTGGCTTTGTGGGGCGTAATACTGGCCTTGGTCATGACTGCGTGTGCCTCTTCGGGGCCGCGGATGGGCGATGCGGAAAGACTGGCGTTCTATTCGGCGCATGCGGGGGAGCCTGTGTCGGGTTTCCGTTATGGCTCGGGCATCAACAGCTGGACGCCGCTGGGCGATACGGCGCTGGCGGTATGGACGCGTCCCAACGAGGCTTTCCTGCTGGAGCTGTTCGGGCGTTGCCCGGACCTGCCGTTCGCGCTTTCCATCAGCGTTTCGCATTCGGTCGGGCGCGTCAGCGCGGGATTCGACTCGGTGACGCCGCGGGTGGCCGGTGGCCGCCCCGGCCCCATCCCGTGCCGGATCCAGACCATCCGTCCGCTGGATACGCGCGCATTGAACGAAAGCAAGCGTCAGCTGCGCGCGGCCGTGGAACTGGTGGAGCGTGCCGCGGAAGCAGGGGAACCGGCCGACGAGTGATCCGGAACACGGACGGCCTTTTCGAAGGCCGTCCGGTTGTCGGGCCGGGCGTGCGCGCAGGCGGCGCTCAGTTGAATGCGGTAAAGCCGGCCGGCTTTTCGCTGCCGCCGTCAAACAGGAATTTCTGCAATTCCGATTCCAGGAAGGCGCGGTGCTTGGGGTCGCGCGGCGAGAGCCGGTTTTCGTTGATCAGCATGGTCTGGTGCGCCAACCAGGCAGCCCAGGCGTTCTTGCCGACATGGGCGAAGATGCGCTGGCCCAGCTCGCCGGGGTAGGGAACGAAATCGAGCCCTTCGGCCTCGCGCTTTTCGTATTCGCAGAAAACGGTCCTGGACATGGTTCAGTCGCCGAGCAGTTTGCGGATGGGGGCGGGCAGCCCCAGCGATTTCAGGTCGCCGGGCGCTACCCAGCGCAGATCGTCATTGTCGCGCACACGGTCGCGCAGGGCGACCCGGCGCAGCCGCAGCGGTTGCAGGTGCAGCCGGTAGTGGCTGAAGGTGTGGACGATGAGTGGCAGTTCTTCGGCATTGTCGTAGTCGCCCCGCACCTCGCGGGTGAACCAGTCGCGCATGGCGGCATCGGTATCCGCCTGCGGCAGTGTCCACAACGAGGCCCAGATACCCGCAGGCGGACGGCGCTGCAACAGCACTTCGCCGGCCCGGTTCTCCAACCATAGCGCCACTGCCTCGCGCTCCGGCAGGGCCTTGCCGGGTTTGGACGTAGGCAGTGCCTCTACCCGTCCTTCGCGCCGGGCCACGCAATCGTCCTGCAACGGACACACCACGCATGCCGGTTTGGCGCGGGTGCAGAGGGTGGCGCCGAAATCCATCTGTGCCTGCGTGTAGTCGGCCAACCGATCCGGAGGAACGAGTGCCACGTGTGTTTCCGCCAGTGCCCAGAGTTGTTTTTCCACCGCCGGCAGGCCGGGCCAGCCATCGACGCCATGGCGACGCGCCAGCACGCGCTTGACGTTGCCATCCAGGATGGGGAGGCGCTCGTCCCATGCCTGCGCAAGGATTGCTCCGGCCGTGCTGCGGCCGATGCCCGGCAGTGCGAGCATGGCATCGAAGTCCCGTGGCAGATCGCCGCCATGCTGTGCAACACAGGCTTTGGCGGCAGCGTGCAGGTTGCGCGCCCGCGCGTAGTAGCCCAGGCCTGCCCAATGTGCCATCACGTCGTCGGTGGAAGCAGTGGCAAGATCGGGGAGCGTGGGGAAGCGTTCCATGAAGCGCAGGAAGTACGGGATCACCGTGGCGACCTGGGTCTGCTGCAACATGATTTCCGAAACCCATGCCCGGTATGCCGTGCGTGGATGCTGCCAGGGCAGGTCGTGACGGCCATGCCGGTCGAACCAGGCCAGCAGGCGGGCGGCGAAGGCGTCGGCGGATGTCATGCGAAAGCGGTTGCCCCCGCGGGGGACATGGCGGTATCAGGCACTTCCCAGCGTCTCGGGCAGCAGCGCATCGACGAAGGCTTCCGGATCGAAAACGCGCAGGTCTTCCGGCCGCTCGCCGATTCCGGCGAAGCGGATGGGGATGCCGAACTCGCGGGCCAGCGCGAATACCACGCCGCCCTTGGCGGTGCCGTCCAGCTTGGTCACCACCAGGCCGGTAACGCCGACGGCGGCATGGAACTGGCGCAGTTGCGAAATCGCGTTCTGGCCGGTGGTGCCGTCGATCACCATCAGCACTTCGTGCGGTGCCGCGGGGTCCAGCTTGCCCAGCACGCGGCGGATCTTGCCCAGTTCCGCCATCAGCCCCTGCTGGGTGTGCAGGCGGCCGGCGGTATCGGCGATCAGCACGTCGATGCCGCGCGCCTTGGCGGCTTGCAGTGCGTCGAAGGCGACGGATGCCGGGTCGGCATCCTGGCCTTGCGCCACCACCGGCACGCCGTTGCGTTCGCCCCAGGCCTGCAGCTGCGCCACGGCGGCGGCGCGGAAGGTGTCGCCGGCCGCCAGCATCAAGTGGTGGCCTTGGTCCTTGAAACGCTTGGCAAGCTTGCCGATGGTGGTGGTCTTGCCGACGCCGTTCACGCCAACGGTCAGCAGCACGAAGGGCTGGGCGGAGGCGTCGATGAGCAGCGGTCTGGAGACGGGCCGGAGCAGCGCCAGCAATTCAGCGCGCAAGGCGGCCAACAGCGCCGTGCTGTCGGCGAATTCGCGCGCCTTCATGCCCTTGCGCAGGGTTTCGACGACCGTGGTGGTTGCGGGCACGCCCATGTCGGCGGTCAGCAGCGCGGTCTCGATTTCGTCCAGCAGATCGTCGTCGAGCTTGGGGTTGCGCGAGAACAGGCTGCCCAGGCCGCGCGCGAAGCCGCTGCCACGCAGGCGCTCGCGCCAGCCTGAGGCGGGCTGTGGCGTGTCGTGTTCCGGGGCTGCGGGGGGTGCCGCATCCGGTTCCGGCGTCGCAGGCACGACCGGTTCCGGCGGTGCCGGTGGCGTGGGGAGCGATTGTTCGGCCGCGGCGGGCGGGGTTTCGGGCTTCTTGCGTCGGAACCAGCTGACCATGAAGGGGGTAATCGCGGAGAATGGGCGCATGGTATCACTGGCCCCCGCGCGTTCCCGATGAAACCGGCCCGCCCCAGGCCTGCGCTCGGCAAGGTCCGCATCATTGGCGGGCGCTGGCGCGGGACCCGTCTGGACGTTCCCGATCTGCCCGGCCTGCGGCCCAGCAGCGACCGGGTCCGCGAGACCCTGTTCAACTGGCTGATGCCGGCATTGCCCGGGGCACGGGTGCTGGACCTGTTCGCCGGCACCGGCGCCCTGGGGCTGGAAGCCGTATCGCGGGGGGCCGCCAGCGCGGTGCTGGTGGAGCGCGATCCGGCCCTGGCGGCGGCATTGCAGGCCACCGTGGTGAAGCTGGATGCCGGGGACAGGGTGGCGGTGGAGAGGGTGGATGCGCTGGGCTGGCTGTCGGCGGCCCAAGGCAAGCCATTCGACATCGTCTTCCTGGACCCGCCCTTTGCCGAGGGGCTGTGGGCCCGCGCCCTGGAAGCGCTGCCGCCAATGCTGTCGGAGCAGGCGTGGCTGTACGTGGAGTCGCCGCCGGATCAGGCACCGGCCATGCCCGCGGGTTGTGCGTTGCATCGCGAAGGCCGCACCCGCGAGGTGCGTTTCGCCCTGTACCGGCATGTCTCCGGTACACTTCGCGACGACATCATGGCGGTTGATGCTGAATGAATGTGGCGCGCGCACGCATCGCGGTCTACCCGGGCACGTTCGACCCGATCACCAACGGTCACATCGACCTGATCGACCGTGCGGCGCCGCTTTTCGAACGCGTCATCGTCGGCGTGGCCGAGAGCCCTGGCAAGGGGCCGGCACTGCCTTTGGCGCAGCGCGTGGACCTCGCCAGGCAGGCGCTGGCCCACCATCCGCATGTGGAGGTCCGGGGGTTCGATTGCCTGCTGGCGCATTTCGTCAAACAAATCGGTGGCGGGGTGTTGCTGCGCGGCCTGCGCGCGGTATCGGATTTCGAATACGAATTCCAGCTGGCCAGCATGAACCGCCACTTGATTCCCGAGGTGGAGACGCTGTTCCTGACCCCGGCCGAGCAGTACGGCTTCATATCGTCTTCGCTGGTCCGCGAAATTTCCCGATTGGGAGGGGATGTTTCGGGTTTCGTGCCGCCGGCGGTGGCCGCGGCGCTGCAAGCGCAGTGGCAACGGAAAGGAGCTTGAAATCCGGTGGCATATTCATTCACAAAACCGTTCGATGGAGGGGATTTCCCATGAAAATTGCAAATCGTTTGTTGCTGGCCGCCTGCCTGGTATTGCCGTTCGCGGCCTGCAAGAAGCAAGAGGCCACCACCACCGATGTGGCGCAGGCCGAACTCGTGGCCCCGGCCAAGGACGACGATGCGGGCTGGCGCAGCTACCTGCAGGAAGTGGTCACGCGCAACATGGGCAGGATCAACAACACGCCGTTCCTGTACTACCTGCCGCCGGAATCCGATCCCGAGTTCGAAGAGAAGTACGAGCGTTCGCTTGACCAGGCCAAGACCGCGCTGGGCCGCGGCGTGGTGGGCGGCAACCTGCTGGCCTTCGGTTCGTCCGCGTCCGGCCGCATGGCCGACCTGGTCGAAATCTCGTTCCAGGACGTGCCCGACGACACCATGAAGGGCGTGCGCATCGTATTCATCGGCGACGCCGCCGACGGCGAGCGCGTCAAGGCGGCGGTCGAGAAGAAAGGCGTCGATTACGTTTTCGTGGAAGCCAAATAAGGATTGCGTCCGGGCGGGATGCGCATCGCGCGTCCCGCCGCGGCGTGGACCCCCCCCCCGCCATGTCGCTCAAGATCAACGAACTCTGCGTCAATTGCGATGTCTGCGAGCCGGCCTGTCCCAACCAGGCCATCTCGATGGGCAAGACGATCTACGTGATCGATCCGGCACGGTGCACCGAGTGCGTGGGCCACCATGACGAGCCGCAGTGCGTGGTGGTCTGCCCGGTGGAATGCATCGATCCCGATCCGGAGCATCCGGAAACCGAGCAGGAATTGCTGGCCAAGCTTGGCCGGCTTCAATTGGAGACGTCGTGAACGCCCTTCGATCCGTTGTCGTTGCCCTGTTGTTCGCGCTGGTTCCCGTCGTCGCCTGGGCCGACGCGGGACAACGGCGCGTTGCCGAAACCGAGAGGCCTCCCGGCGCGGCCATTGCCAGCGCGCACATGCTGGCGACCGAGGCCGGATTCGAAGTGTTGCGCGCCGGAGGCAATGCCTTCGATGCGGCCGTGGCGGTGTCAGCGGCCTTGTCGGTGGTGGAGCCGATCAGCTCCGGCATAGGCGGCGGCGGTTTCTTCCTGCTGCACGATGCCCGCAGCGGCCAGGACGTCTTCGTCGATGCGCGCGAAACCGCGCCGGCGGCGGCCAAGCCGGAAATCTATCTGGATGAGCACGGCGAGTTCGACCGTGACCGTGCCGAGAATGGGCCGTGGGCCGCCGGCATCCCGGGCCTGCCCGCCGCGTTCGTCCACCTGGCCGTGCATCACGGCAAGTTGCCGTTGAAGACCACGCTGGCCCCGGCCATCCGCCTGGCCCGCGACGGGTTCCCGGTGTATGCGAGGCTGGAGCGCGGTTACCGCGCGCGGCAGGCGGTGATGGAGCGCTATCCCGGCACCCGCGGCGTGTTCCTGGCCGATGGCGAGCCGCCGAAGGAAGGCAAGATCCTGCGCCAACCGGACCTGGCATGGACGCTGGAACAACTGGCGGAGAAGGGCTTCGATGGCTTCTATCGCGGCGAAGTCGCCGAGAAGCTGCTGGCGGGCGTTGCGGCCGAAGGCGGGCAATGGACGGCGGAAGAACTGGCCGCCTACAGCGTGCGCGTGCGCGAGCCGCTGCGGTTCAAGTACCGCGACTGGGAAGTCGTCACCGCGCCGCCGCCTTCCTCCGGCGGCGTGGCGCTGGCGCAGATGCTGCAGATCCTGGCCGGCTGGAAACTGTCCGAGCTGGACGAGACCAGGCGCACCCACCTGACCGTCGAAGCGATGCGCCGCGCCTTCCGTGACCGTACCTTCTACCTGGGCGATCCGGATTTCGTGGACGTGCCGGTGGCCTTGCTGACCAGCCCCGAATATGCGGCCGGGCTGCGTTCCACCATCCATCCCTACAAGGCCACGCCCAGCGACATGCTGTCCGGCGAGGCAACGCCGCTGGAAGACGAGGAAACCACCCACTTCTCCGTCATCGATGCCGATGGCAACCGCGTGGCCGCGACCCAGACGGTCAACCTGCTGTTCGGATCCGGGCTGATCCCGCCGGGCACGGGCGTGCTGCTGAACAACGAGATGGACGATTTCGCGCTCAAGCCGGGCACGCCCAACGCCTTCGGCGTGATGGGCTTCGATGCCAATGCGCCGGAGCCGGGCAAGCGCATGCTCAGTTCCATGACGCCCAGCTTCATGCTGTCGGACGACCGCATCGCGGTGCTGGGCACGCCGGGCGGCAGCCGCATCATCACCATGGTACTGCTGGGCATGCTGGGGTACGACGATGGCCTGGAGGCGCAGGCGGTGGCCGCGTTGCCGCGTTACCACCACCAGTGGATGCCGGATGTGGTTTCCGCGGAGGGCAATGCGTTCACGCCGGAAGTGGCGCAGCAGCTCCGGGCCATGGGGCATGTCGTGAACCTGCCGGGCGAGAACGTGGCCGGCGGGCGCGGTTCCAGCCATGTCTGGGGCAACTTCCAGACAGTGATGTGGGACCGCAGGAACAACCGTCTGTCGGTGGGCAGCGATCCGCGCAATCCGGTGGGTGGCGGATGGACCGAGCCGGCAGCGGCCGGAGTGCCTGCCGGGAAGTGATGCAGTGAAACTCTGGTCCATCATCGGCAATACGCAAAAGCTGGACGGCGGCGCAATGTTCGGCAACGCGCCGCGGGCGATGTGGGCCAAATGGGCGCCGCCGGATGAACAGAACCGCATTTCGCTGGCCTGCCGCGCACTGTTGGCCAGTCCGCTGGCCGGCAAGACGGTGCTGTTCGAAACCGGCATCGGCGCCTTCTTCGAGCCGAAACTGCGCGAGCGCTACGGCGTGCAGGAAGACCGGCACGTGCTGCTGGATTCGCTGCGCGAAGCGGGATTCGGCCACGAAGACATCGACGTGGTGGTGCTGAGCCATCTGCATTTCGACCATGCCGGCGGCCTGCTGGCGCCATGGGCCGAAGGCCGCGCCCCGGAGCTGTTGTTTCCCAATGCCACGTATCTGGTGGGCGCCGCGCACTGGCAGCGCGCACTGCAACCGCATCCGCGCGACCGCGCCAGTTTCATTCCCGAGCTGCCGGGCCTGTTGCAGGACAGCGGCAGGCTCGAACTGGTCGAGGGCCCGCATTCGAAGGCGCTGGGCGAGTCGGTGCGTTTTCATTGCAGCGATGGGCATACGCCAGGCCTGATGCTGGCCGAGATCGTCGGTCCCGGGCGCATCGATGGCCAGCCGCACGGTGGCGTGGCGTTCTGCGCCGACCTGATCCCGGGCCGGTTCTGGGTACACGTGCCGATCACGATGGGTTACGACCGCAATGCGGAACTGCTGATCGACGAGAAGCGCGAATTCCTCGGAGACAAGCTGGCGCGCAACGTGCGCCTGTTCTTCACCCACGATACCGAGTGCGCCCTGGCGCAGGTTGTGCGCGACGAGAAGGGCCGCTTCGGCACCGCGCACGAGGTTGCCGAGTTGCGCGCACGGCCGTTGGCGGCCTGTTGATCCGGTCCGCGTCCTCCACGGCAATTCCGGGCCGGATCGGCAGGCAGCTATAACGCCGCGTAGCCATACGTATTCCCGATGGCATCTTGTTCGGCATGGCCGTGTGGTTGACCATCGGCGCATGCCATCGCATCTGCTCCGCTCACGCTCGACCCTTCGTCTGACCACCGCGCTTTCGGCATTGCTGACGGTCGCATGTTCGGGCGAACCTCCCCGCGCAATGGCGCATGCGGGTTACCAGGGACAGCGGGAAGAAGCCGTGGAAGGCAGGATCCGCGTCAATCAGCTCGGTTTCGCGGCGGGCGCAGGCAAGCTGGCGGTTGTCGAAAGCGCCGATGCTGGCGAGTTCCGGATCGTGCGGGATTCGAATGGCGAGATCGTGCATCGGGGCATGCTGGGGCCCGCGATGGAATGGGGGCCTGCCGGACGGATCGTTTCAGTCACGGATTTCGGCGTCTTGCGTGAAGCTGGCCGCTACCGCATCGAGGTGGATGGGCTGCCACCGTCCGATCCCTTCCCGGTGCGGGGCGAGGCCTATGCGGCGCTCGCCGATGCCGCGGTCAAGGCGTTCTACTTCAATCGTGCCGGTATCGAGCTGTTGCCCGAGCATGCCGGCCAGTGGGCGCGCGCGGCGGGGCACCCCGATACCGATGTCGAGGTACATCCATCGGCGGCATCGGAGGGCCGGCCAGCCGGCACGGTGATCTCCGCTCCCCATGGCTGGTACGACGCTGGCGACTACAACAAGTACATCGTCAATTCCGGCATCACCCTGCATGCCCTGTTGTCGGCCTGGGAACACTTTCCGGAGTTCTTCCGCGACCGCGACCTTGGCATACCGGAAAGCGGCGATGGCGTCCCCGATCTGCTCGACGAGGCGTGGTGGAACCTGCGCTGGATGCTGGAGATGCAGGATCCGGGGGATGGCGGGGTGTACCACAAGCTCACGAACCTGCATTTCGATGGCTCGGTGATGCCCGACCGTGCCCGCGAGCGCCGTTACGTAGTGCAGAAAGGCACTGCGGCCACGCTGGATTTCGCCGCGGTGATGGCGATGGCCGCACGCATCTACATGGACCATGAAGCGCATTTCCCGGGCATGTCCGCACGCATGCGCACCGCTGCCGAATCCGCATGGCGCTGGGCGCAAGCGAATCCGGGCGTCGAATATCGCCAGCCGGCGGACGTGCATACCGGCGGCTACGGGGACAGGGCATTCGACGACGAGTTCGCATGGGCCGCTGCCGAGCTTTACCTGTTGACCGGCGACCCTGCCTACTACCTTGCGTTCGAGCAGCATGCGCGGGAGCCCGGCGTGCCTTCGTGGGCGCAGGTAGGCAGCCTGGGCTGGATGTCGCTGGCTCACCACCGCGACCGCTTGCCTGACGACAATGCCCGCGCGCGTATCGCCGGCGGCATCGATGCGCTGGCCGCGCAGCTTGCCGAACAGTGGCGGTCATCGCCGTGGCGGGTGGGAATGCGCGAACCGGATTTCGTCTGGGGAAGCAACGCGGTCGCGATGAACCAGGCCATGCTGCTGTTGCAGGGATACCGGCTGTCCGGCGATCGCGATTATCTTGATGCCGCGCAGTCGCAGCTCGATTACGTGCTTGGCCGCAATCCGTTGGGCATTTCTTACGTCACCGGGCAGGGATTGCGCGCGCCGATGCACATACACCACCGTCCGTCCCAAGCCGACGGCGTGGCCGAGCCGGTGCCGGGGTGGCTTTCGGGCGGGCCGAATCCGCGACAGCAGGACGCAAAGGACTGTCCGGTCGGCTATCCGTCTTCGTTGCCGGCGCTGTCGTGGCTCGACCACGATTGCAGTTACGCCAGCAACGAGGTGGCGATCAACTGGAACGCGCCATTGGTGTACGTGGCGGCCGGAATCGAAGCATTGACGCCAAAGGACTGAACGCGGTGGCGCATCACTCCACGCGGGTGCCGAAGATGCGGTCGCCGGCATCGCCCAGGCCGGGCAGGATGTAGCCTTTTTCGTTCAGCCGCTCATCGATGGCGGCGGTATAGACCTCCACGTCCGGATGCACGGCTTCGAGCGCCTTCAGCCCTTCCGGCGCGGCGACCAGGAAGATGCCCTTGATCCGGCGCGCGCCGGCACGCTTGAGCATGTCGATGGTGGCGATCAGGGTGCCGCCGGTGGCCAGCATCGGGTCCAGGATCAGCGCATCGCGCTCGTCGAGGCGTCCGGTCAGGCGTTCGAAGTAGGTGGCCGGTTGCAGGGTTTCCTCGTCGCGCTGCAAGCCCACCACGCTGACCTTGGCCGCCGGGATCAGCGCCAGCACGCCGGGCAGCATGCCCAGGCCCGCGCGCAGTATTGGTACCAGCGTGATCTTCGCTCCGGCAATGCGGCGCACTTGTACGTTGCCGGCCCAACCTTGCATCGTCGCAGGCTCTGTTTCCAGGTCGGCGGTGGCCTCGTAGGCGAGCAGGGTGCCCAGTTCGGTCACCAGTTCACGGAACTCCTTGGTGCTCAGCGAAGCATCGCGAAGCAGTCCGATCTTGTGCTGGACGAGGGGGTGGCGGACTTCTAAGGTTTTCATGGGATGCATCCGGATGTTCGCCCTAGGGTACGCGATGGCGGCTGCGGCCAGATATTTTGCTTCCAGGCCTCGCGCCGAGGCACTCCGGGCCCGGTTGGGCGACCCAAAGGAAAAGGGCCGGGGAAACCCCGGCCCTTTCCGTGTCGCAACGGTCCGCGATCAGAACTTGTAGCGGAAGCCCGCCAGCCAGGAGCGGCCGAACTGTTCCATTTCCAGCACGCGGCTGCGATCACCCTGGAAACGGACCTGGGTGACGTCGTTGATGTTGTTGACCTCCAGGAACAGGCGCCACTCCCTGCTCAGGTCGTACTCGGCCGAGAAGTCCAGGCTGGCGCGCTCGTCCCAGTACACGTTGAGTTCGGGCGAGGTCACGTCGAAGGTCTGGATGAACCTGGAGCGGTAGTTGTAGGCCAGTCGCGCGTTGATCCCGTACTTGTCGTAGGTCAGGGCCAGGTTGTAGTTGGTGCGCGAGGTGCCCGGCAACTCGGTGCTGCCACCGCCGAACGGCAGTTCGGCACGCGACTTGGCGTAGGTGTAGTTGCCGTAGAAGCCCAGGCCGTCGAACGGCGAGGGCAGGCGGTCGAAGGTCTGCTGCCATGCGAACTCCAGGCCTTCCAGGCGACCGTTGCTGCCGTTCTCCGCGCGGGTGATCTGCTGGTTGACGCCGCCGGCGATCTCCTGGGTATGAGTGGCGATGAACAGCGGATCATCGATCCGCTTGTGGAACGCGGCCAGCGACACCAGGCCCAGCGGGCGGATGTAGTACTCGTAGGACAGGTCGAGGCTCTGCGCGAAGGCTTCCTTGACGTTCGGGTTGCCTTCGGTGATTTCAATCAGGGTATCTTCCCGCTCGCCCAGGATCCGATAGGGCGCCGTGTGCATGAAATCGGGGCGGTTCAGCGCGGTCGAGTACGAGGCGCGCAGCACGCCGTTCCTGCCGGCCTCGTAGCGGAAGTGCAGGCTCGGGAGCACGTTGCTGTAGTTGCGGCCAGCGACCAGCGGCGTGATGGCGCCGGTTTCGTCGTCGTACTCCACCGCCTCGCCCCGGGTCTTGGTGCGCTCGTAGCGCACGCCGGCGATCATGGTCAGCTTGTCCCACTGGCCGTCCAGCCGCACGTAGGCGGCATTGACGTCCTCTTCTGCGCGGTAGTCGCCGGTGATCGAGTCGGGAATCAGCCGCTCATGGTTGTCGCTGTCCAGCAACGGGCCGCCCCAGCGGTCGAAGATGTTGCGGCAGAAGCGACGACCGGCGAGGAAGAAGTCGAAGTTGTTGGAGTACTCGTCGCACAGCATGTCGGACATGGTGATGCCGAGTGCGTTGAAATCGGCTGCCGAACCGTTGCGGCTACGCTCGTCGTCGAAGGACTTGTCGCGCTGGCGCACGCGGACGCCGAACTTCAGGCTGCCCGCGTCGCTGAAGGACGGCAGCGCGCGATCGGCGTCTAAGCGGAATCCGGTTTCCTTCTCCTCGCTGTGTTCCCAGCGCTCGTTCAGGCGGCGGAAACCGAACCACTCCTCCGGCAGGTTCACCCCGGTGGCCGGCGCGTCCGGGCGGTCGAGGATGGTCCAGGTGGGGAAGTCGTGGTCGGTGTAGTCGTAGTCCATCTTCGGGCGAACCGTGGACCGGAAGATGTACTGCATGCGTGGGTCGGTGGTCTTTTCCGCCTTGCTCTGCGAGGCGTTCCAGTCGAACTTCCAGGAGTCGCCTGCGTAGTGCTCGCCGCCCAGGTTGTAGGTGCGGATGTTCTTGTCGTAGGTGCGCTCGCGCAGTTCCTTGTCGAAGGTGGCGCGGACGTTGCCCTGGGTCTGGGTGGAGGCATCGGTGTGCTGGTCCATCGCGATGATCAGGTTGTCGCGGAACTCGCGGTCCCTGAAGTTCGCGTCGGAGGCGACGAAGTAGACCAGGTTGCCCGGATTGATGCGGTAGTCGAAGCGGCCGGTGAGGCCGGTACGGCTGCGGGTGCCCTCGTAGTCCTTGATCTGGACTTCGGTGGGCAGGATCCTGCCATCACTGAATCGCTCGTACAGGGTTTCCACGTTGTCGGTGAAGCGCCCCTGATTGCTGAGCGAGCCGGAGATCAGCACGCCGATGTTCTGGTCGGCACCGAAGCGCTGGCCGACGGTGGCGTTGAAGCGCTCGTTGACGCCGTTGCCGAGCTGGTACTTGCCCAGGCCCATCGAGGCGTTCAGGGTCAGGCCGTCGCGGTCCAGCGCGCTCTTGGTGCGGATGTTGATGTTGCCGGCGATGGCGTCGCCGTCCATGTCCGGGGTGATGGCCTTGGTCACTTCCAGGGCCGAAATCACGTCGGAGGGAATGGTGTCCAGCTCGACGCCGCGGCTGGTCGAGTCGGGGTTGGCCAACGGCACGCCGTCGATGGAGACGGTGGTGTACTCCTTGGGCGCGCCGCGCACGGTCACGTAGCGGCCCTCGCCCTGGTCGCGCTCGATCGACACGCCGGGGATGCGCTGGGTGGATTCGGCGATGTTGTTGTCCGGGAACTGGCCCAGCAGGTCGGCCGAGACCACGTTGGTGTAGTTCACCGCGCTGCGCTGCTGGTTCAGAGCCAGCGCCTGGGCGTCGCGGATGCCGCGTACCTCGACCCGGTCCAGAGCCACCGCATCGGCGCCGCCGGTGGTGGTGCTGCGCAGGGCCAGATCCACGCGCGCGCCGCTCGAAGCGCCGACTTCGATTTCCAGCTCCTGCGGCTGGTAGCCCAGGAAGTCGACGGTCATGCGGTGGCGTCCCGGGGCAAGGCCGGTGATCCGGAACCTGCCGTCGCGCTCGGTCACGGCCTGCTTGCCGTCGATGGCGACGCGTGCGCCTTGCAGGTACACGCCGCGCGCGGCTTCCTTGATGCTTCCGATGACGGTGCCGGGGGCGCCCTCGACGGTTACGATCGGCTGGCTGGTCTGCGCGAATGCGGTGTGGGTGTGCGAAAGGGAGATTGCCGTGGCGATGGCAATGGCAATCATGGAAGCTTTGGGGGTCATGGTTTCAGGCTCGTGATGGGAGGCAGCTTTGGGCGACAAGACGCGCCGCTTGCTGGTCACAAAGCCTGATTCGTTAATGTTTCAGTGCGATGAATGAACTGTTTCCGCCTTGAAATATTTCATGGAAACAGATCTGACATGTTGGTCGACTATGTTGGTGCGCACGCATCAAGGCCTGGATGCAGGCCGCGTTGTTTCGGGAACGTGACCTGGCTGGCAGCATGCTCCGTCGATGCAGTGGGGCAGGTGCCGTAACTGCCGGCGTTGCATGTCAGCGGGATGTCAGTGCGCCGGGGCTAGCCTTTACCCGGCCCTGGCATTCCTGCCGACAGGCATCATGAGAGAAATCACGATGAAGAGCGCAACCGCACGCAAGCTGGCGTGCTCCATGTCCCTGCTTGCCCTCGCATTAACGGCATGCGGCAACCGCCCGGCGCCGGATGAAACCGCGTCTCTCGCCGGAGCAGTCGCAACCGACAGCACCGAACGGGACATTCCGGTCATCGGCGAAGCGTTCCTGACCGCCATGGTTGAGGAGGACAACATCGATTCGCCCACCGCCTGGACCGCGCCGGATGGCGCGACCTGGGTCATCGCGACCGCGAAAGCCACCGACAGGCTGGTGGTGTACGACGGCACCACCGGGGAGACGCTGCGCAGCATTGGCATCCCTGGCGAGGACGAGGGACAGTTCAAGCGTCCCAACGGGGTCGCCGTGGTCGATGACCTGCTGTTCGTGGTGGAGCGCGACAACCATCGCGTGCAGGTGCTGAACCTGCCGGATTTCTCGCATGCGCTGACCTTCGCCGCCGATGATCTGGCCAAACCGTACGGGCTCTGGATCAACAAGGTCGATGAGGGCTACGAGGTTTACGTCACCGACGCCTACATGGCGGGTGAGGACGAGGAAGGCGAAGACATCCTGCCGCCGTTCGCCGAACTGGACAAGCGCGTCAAGCGTTACGCGGTCGGGCGTTCGGACAGCGGACTGGCCGCGAAGCTCATCGGCAGCTTCGGCGACACGGGCGAGGTTGGTGCATTGCGAGTGGTCGAATCGATCTGGGGCGACCCGGCCAACAATCGCCTGTTGATCGCCGAGGAAGACGAGACCTATGCCAACGAACTGAAGGTCTACGACCTGGACGGAAATTTCGCCGGACGCACGCTGGGCCGCGACATCTTCCATGCCCAGTCCGAGGGCATCATGCTGAAGGCCTGCGCCGACGGCAGCGGCTGGTGGATCACCACCGAACAGGGCAAGGGCCGCACGGTGTTCCATCTGTTCGACCGCAATTCCCTGGAGCATGCCGGCGCCGTGGCCGGCAGGACCGTCGCCAATACCGATGGCATCTGGCTGCACGACGCAGCGACCCTGCGCTTCCCGCAAGGCGCGTTGTACGCAGTGCACGATGACCAGGGCATGGTGGCGTTCGACTGGCGCGACGTGTCGTCCGCGCTGTCGCTGCCGGCTTGCGAGGTGCGCTGACATGACGCTGAAATCTTCATTGTCGGCAACGGTTTGTGCATTGTTGCTGCTGCCGGCATTCCAGTCGTTTGCCGAGGCGCCGCAGGCGCGCGAACACGAAGCCAACACGCTGGTGCCCAAGGGCGTTGTCCGTTACGCGCCCGCCGGCTTCCCGGACCGTATCGTGGCGGTGCCCGCGCAGGATGCTTCGGCGGGTTTTTCGGTGACTTGGCGCACCGATGCCAGGGTGCAGTCGCCGGTACTGGAGATCGCGGTGGCCAAGGACTCTCCCGACCAGTGGGACGGCGACGTCCCGCCACGCCGGCTGGGTGCCGAAACCACCGTCCTTGCCACCGCCAATGGCGTTGCGCACCACCACCGCGTGGTGGTGGACGGCCTGTCGCCGGACACGCTGTATGCCTGGCGCGTGCAGGGCGACCGCACCTGGAGCCCATGGCGGCAGCTGCGCACGGCCGCGCCTGCGGGCGCGCCGCTGGAGTTCCTCTACATCGGCGACACCCAGAACAAGAACGCCAGCCTGGTCACGCGGGTGATGCACGAAGCCGTGCGGCATGCATCCAGCGCCAACCTGGTGCTGTTCGCCGGCGACCTGGTCAGCGAAGCAGTGGACGACGACGAATGGGGCGAGTGGTTCGATGCCACCGGTCCGCTGGCGACGATGGCCTTCGCGCCGGCCCCGGGCAATCACGAGTTCTTCGAGGAATTCGAGGACACGCCGCAGGAACGCCGCGTACTGGGCGGGCAGTGGAAAGCGCATTTCGCGCTGCCCGGCAACGGCGCCCCCGGCAATGCCGAAACCACCTACTGGTTCGATTACCAGGGCATCCGTTTCGCGGTGATCGACGGGACCTCCGTGCTCGATCTGGGGGCCGGTCCGGCGCAGGCGCGGTGGCTGGACCAGGTGCTGGCCGGAAATCCGTACAACTGGAGCATCGTGTTGATCCACCAGCCGTTCTACTCGCCGCGCGCCAGTCGCGCGAATGTCGAACTCAGGGAGTACCTGCAGCCGGTCATCGAGAAGCATGGGGTCGACCTGGTGCTCCAGGGCCATGACCATGTGTACGGGCGCCGCAGCGGCGAAGCGGGTCCGACTCCCGTCTATGCCGTCACGGTGGCGGGACCGAAGCAGTACCGTCTTTCCGACGATGCGCGCGGCAGCATGTCGCCGGTCGGGGAGGATACGCAGTTGTTCCAGGTGTTGCGCCTCGACGGTAACAGGCTGGACTATGAAGCGCGCACGGTGACCGGGCGTCTGTACGATGCTTTCTCGCTGGTCGATGAAAAGGGTGGCAAGCGCCTGGTCGAACGCGCCGAAGGGCGCATCGACGAGCGCAACTGCGAACGCGGGGCCACCCTCAAGGGCCGTGCCGATCGTTGCTGGGAGTGATGCGATGAAGCCGAATACGTGGGCCGCCTGTCTGTTGTCGATGCTGGTGTTGTGCGTTCCGCTGCGGGCATCGGAGCGTTCGTCCCTGCATCCTTTTCATGCCGCGCAACCGGAGAAGGTGCCGGAGGAAGTGCTTCTGGCCGTGGAAATACCGGCCGGCAGCTTCACCAAGTACGAGATCGGCGAGGACGGGCTGGTGTACGTGGACCGGTTCCTTTCCATGCCGATGGCGTACCCGGCGAACTATGGTTCGATACCACGCACGCTGGCCGGCGACAACGACCCGCTGGATGCCCTGGTGTTGACCCGCGCGCCGTTGCATCCGGGGACGCTGATCCGCTTCCGCCCGATCGGTTACCTGAAGATGGTCGATGGTGGCGAGCACGATGAGAAAGTGATCGGGGTGCCTGTCGACGCCGTGGATCCGACCTACGCCGGCATGCGCGATCTGGCCGATCTCCCTGCGATCGAGAAACAGCGGATCGAGGCATTCTTCCGCGTTTACAAGGATCTGCCCGAGGGCAGCAAAACCGTGCGACTGGATGGCTGGGCGGATGCGGCGGCGGCGCGGCAGCTCATCCTGCAGTCGCTGGCGCGGTTCGATGAGCAGGCGCGGAAATCCGCGGCTGGCCAGGAATAGGGAAACGCCGGGCACGCCTGCCACTTGTGGCTCCGGCCAAACGCCTTTCGACAAACAGGCTGGCCAAGCCGGGATGGCGGCTTGGCCGGAGCCTGCCTAGAACGCGCCCCAGTCGAACCTGACCAGCGCCCCGCCCAGTGGGGAGGATGACAGCGTCAGGCGACCGCCGGTGGCTTCGGTCAGTTCGCGCGCGATGGCCAGTCCCAGCCCGGTGCCGGGTCCGGATTCGTCCAGCCGACCTCCGCGCGTGAGCATCGCGTCGATGGTGCCGGGCGCGAAACCCGGGCCGTCGTCTTCGATGGCAAGCGATGTCCACTGGGGGCCGGCATGCCCGACGATGCGAACCTGGCGCCTGGCGTGACGAGCGGCGTTTTCCAGCGCCGCTCCGAGGATTTCGGACAGGTCGTCGGCCTGCAGCGAAAGTTGGAGGCTGGCGGGGATGTCGACGGTGAAGGCGAGCTCACCGCCCTTGTCGGTATGTTCGATGACGGTCACCAGGCGTTCGACGACCGGGCGTACTTCGGTGTTTCCTCCTGCCGTGCCGCGCATGGTGGCGGCGCGGGTGCGCGCAAGTTCGGCATCGATGGTGCGACGGATGGCGGCGATCGCGCGGTCCAGCCCACCGGCCGCCTGTTCGGCGCCAAGCTCGCGCGCGCGCCGGCTTTGCGCCGCGATGGCCGACAATGGCGTCTTCAGGCCGTGGGCAAGGTCGGCGGCACGGTGGCGCGCCAGTTCCAGGTCGTGTTCGCGCGCGTCGGCGAGCGAATTGATGGCATTGGTGAGGGGCTGGATTTCGTGCAAGCGCGCTTCCGGCAGGCGCGCGCTGGCGCTGGCTCGCAGGGCTGCAAGATCGCTGCGGATATGCGCGAGCGGACGCAGCCCCAGCCGCACCTGCACCCATGCGGCCAATGAGAGCACCAGCCACAGGGCAAGCAGGAACAGGGCGAGTTCACGGCCGAACTCGTCACGCGCGGCCGTCAGTGGCGCGCGGTCCTGGGCAAGTTGCACCAGGACTTCCGGCCCCCGGGCATCGGGCCTGACGATGCGTTCGACCATGGAAACCGTTCCGCCGTAAGGTCCGGCAGCGTGGCGCAGGCGCCAGTCGCTGGCGGGCGGATCGCCGGGCGCCGGCATGTCGGCATCCCACAGCGAGCGCGAGCGTGCCGAACCGGTGTCGCTGGATACCTGCCAGTAATAACCGCCGGCCGGGGTCTGCAGGCGGGGATCCATCGGTACCGGATCTATCGTGGGCGATCCATCGGCGGCAAGGGTGAGCGCGGCGACCAGGCGCAGTCCGTCGCGGGTCAGTTCGCTTTCCAGGCGGCGTTCCAGATGCCGCTCGAACAGGAGCGTCATGAACAGCCAGGCTGCGCACAAGGCCAGCAGGATGGCGGCTGCCGCGCCTGCCAGCAGGCGCCAGTGCAGGGAATGCGTGATGCGCCCGATCACCCGTCCTGCCCCAGCAGGTAGCCGAAGCCGCGCCGGGTGAGGATGATGTCGGCGCCGAACTTGCGCCGCAGACGCGCGACGATGGCCTCGATGGCATTGGTGTCGCCCGAATCGGCCACGCCGTACAGGCGCTCGGCCAGTTCGCCCGCGGACAGGGTGCGCCCCGGCTGGTGCGCCAGGCAGTCGAGCAGGCGGAATTCCAGCGGCGACAGGTGCGCGGGTACGCCATCGAAGGTGGCGCTCATGCGCGTGGTGTCGAGCCGCAGTTTGCCGATGGCGACGATGTTGCTGGCCAGTCCCGCGCCGCGCCGGACCAGTCCGCGCACGCGGGCGATCAGCTCGCCCATCTGGAAGGGCTTGCTCATGTAATCGTCCGCGCCGGCCTCGATGCCCTCGACCTTCTCGGTCCAGTCGCCGCGCGCGGACAACACGATCACCGGGAAGGTGCGGCCCGCCGAGCGCCAGCGGCGCAATACCGAAAGCCCGTCGAGCCTGGGCAGGCCCAGGTCGAGCACGGCGGCGTCGAACTCCTCCACGTCGCCCAGGTACCAAGCGCTCTCGCCATCGCCGGCGGCATCGACGGTGAAGCCCGAGGCCTCCAGGGCGCGCCGGAGATCGGTCTGGATGTCGGGATCGTCTTCGACGATCAGGCAACGCATCAGTCGTCCTCGATTTTCCGGAT
>CAZLSG010000048.1:0-19285 GCA_964562135.1 uncultured Pseudoxanthomonas sp.
AAAGCCCCATCGCGGGCAAGCCCGCTCCTACGGTGCTTCCGCGTTTGCGCGGTAGCGCTCTCCGTGGCGCTCCACCTTCAGGTGTCCACCATAGACGTGCGACAGGTTCTCCGACGTCAGCGTCTGCTCCGGCGTGCCGTCCGCGAATATGCGGCCTTCGCGCAACAGGATCACGCGGCGGATCTCCGGGATGATTTCCTCGATGTGGTGGGTGACCAGCACCAGGGTGACGCCCTGGGCTGCCAGCTTGCGCAACAGGGACAGGAAATGCGACTGCGCTATCGGGTCCAGGCCAGCGGTGGGTTCGTCCAGCAGCAGCGCCCGTGGGCGGTGCGCCAGCGCCCGGGCGATCAGCACGCGGCGGGCTTCGCCGGTGGAGAGCTCGGCCAGCGGGCGCTCCGCGAACGTGCCGGCGTCCACGCGTTCCATTGCTTCGCGCGCCTGTCCGAGCATTTCCGGTGTCACTTCGTGGTCCGGCGGGATCACCAGCGTGGCGAAGAAACCGGTCAGCACGGCATCGATGGCGGTCAGTCCGTGCATTTCCTGCAGGTCACGGGACAGGTCGTTCGTTACCACGCCCAGGTGGCGGCGCAAGTCCAGGGTGTTCCAGCGGGTTTGTCCCAGCAGCCTGATCGGCGATTCACCCTCGCGTGCCAGCGGATGCAGTTCGCGGTTGATCAGCTTGATGAAGCTGGATTTGCCGCAGCCATTCGGTCCCAGCAGCACGGTATGCCGGCCGGGTTCGATCGACAGGTTCAGGTTGTCCAGGGCGGTGATGCCACTGCGGACCACGGTGGCGCGGTCCAGCTCGATCAGGGGTGGCGGGCCGGGCGGGGATGTTCGGGAGGGGAGAGAAGGCATGCGGGATCAGGATGGGGATGGCCGGAGGATGAACGCCATACGCCGGCGATGGGTGAAGTTTGCCGGCACAGGCCGCATTATTCATCCCTCGACTGGCGGAACCGCCGCCGCCCCGCCCGTTCCGGAGTGCCTGATGCCCGATTACCTGCTCGATTTCCTCACCCGCGGCCTGCTGGGTTTCGGCTGGGTGGGCATGCTGGTGGCGTTGCTGGTGTTCACCCAGCTGACCATCTTCTGCGTCACCCTGTACCTGCACCGCAGCCAGGCGCATCGCGGCGTGGATTTCCATCCGGCGCTGAACCACTTCTTCCGCTTCTGGACCTGGCTGACCACGTCGATGATCACCCGCGAGTGGGTGGCCATCCATCGCAAGCACCACGCCAAGGTGGAGACCGAGGAGGATCCGCACAGTCCGCAGACGCGCGGCATCGGCATGGTGTTCTGGCGTGGCGTGGAGCTGTATCGCGAAGCGCGCCGCGACCGTGCGTCGATCGAGCAGTACGGCAAGGGCGCGCCGGACGACTGGATCGAGCGCCGCCTGTACACGCCGTTCGCCACCTTCGGGCCCACCTTGCTGCTGTTCATCAACTTCGCCCTGTTCGGCATCCCCGGCATCGCCATCTGGGCCATCCAGATGGCGTGGATTCCGTTCTGGGCGGCGGGCGTGATCAATGGCCTGGGCCACTGGTGGGGTTATCGCAACTTCGAATCGGCCGACACCTCCACCAACCTGACCCCATGGGCGGTCTGGGTCGGTGGCGAGGAACTGCACAACAATCACCATGCTTTCCCCAGCTCGGCGCGTTTCTCCATGCGGCGCTGGGAGTTCGACATCGGCTGGGCGGCCATCAAGGGGCTGGAAAAGCTGCGCCTGGCCAAGGTGTTGCGGGTCGCGCCGAGCCTGGACATCCGCCCCAATATTTCGGTGCCGGATGGCGACACCCTGAAGGCGCTGCTCTCGCACCGCTTCCAGGCCATGACCGATTACCAGCGCAACGTGCTGAAGCCGGCCCTGAAGGAAGAGGCCGCGCAGGCCGGCGCCAGGCTGCGCGCGCTGTTGCCGCGCAAGTTGCGCAAGGGGTTGGTGGATGACGGCCGCTGGCTGCAGCCGGAAGCGCGCGAACAGTTGCAGCGCTGGGTCTCGCAACGCCCGCACATCGGCACGCTGGTGGAATACCGCCGGCGCCTGGCCGCGCTGCTGGAAGCGCGCAGCCACGATGCCAACGAGCGGTTGAAGCAGTTGCAAGCCTGGTGCCATGAAGCGGAAGCCAGCGGCATCCGCGTGTTGCAGGACTATTCGGCGCGCCTGAAGGGCTACGCGCTGGCGCATTGATGCAAGGCATCCGTTCCGCGCGTTCCCTCAAGCACGGCCGCGGATGGCCGGGCTTGTTCCTGCCTGCGCTTCTGTTGTGTGCCGGCATTGCCGGCGCACAGGTTACCGCCACCGGCGACTACCTCAAGCGCATGGACACCGACGGCGACGGTCGCGTGAGCCTGGACGAATACCTGGCATGGATGAGCTATGCCTTCGAGCGCATGGACCGCAACGGCGACGGCGTGTTGAGTGCCGATGAGCTGCCGGGAGGCAGGGGCAAGCCGGTAACCCGCGAACAACATCGCCGGCAGCTGGTCGAACGTTTCCGCAAGCAGGACGCCGATGGCGACGGCTATCTGAGTGCCCGTGAACTGGCGGCACCGCCCCGCTAAGCGCATCTTCGGGTTGTTGTAGGAGCGGGCTCGCCCGCGATGAGGGCCTTGCCGCGAAAAGCCATCGCGGCCAAGAGCCGCTCCTACAGAAGGCGCGCCGGGGCCGTCACCCGCAGTGAAATCCGGATACCCAACAAAAAGCGCCGGTCCTGGAGGACCGGCGCCGGGGGAGGGCATCGTGCCCGACGGGATGATTCCCTTTACTTGGTGATGTCCACGTCCTTGGTTTCCTTCAGGAACAGCGTGCCGATGACCAGGGTCATCACCGCGATGCCGATGGGGTACCAGAGACCGAAGTACAGGTTGCCGGTACCCGCCACCAGTGCGAAGGAGATCGCCGGCAGGAAGCCACCGAACCAGCCATTGCCGATGTGGTACGGCAACGACATGGAGGTGTAGCGGATCTGGGTGGGGAACAGTTCCACCAGGTAGGCGGCGATGGGGCCGTACACCATGGTCACGTAAAGCACCAGGATCCACAGCAGCAGGATCGTCATCGGGACATTGATGCGGCTGGTGTCGGCCTTCTCCGGATAGCCGGCGGTGGTCAGTGCGGTTTTCAGTTCGCCACCGAATGCACCGCGGGCACTGGCCAATGCATCACCCACCAGTCCTTCGGCCTCATAGGAGGTCACCTGGTTCTGGCCTACCCGCACCACGGCCAGCGAGCCGGGGGTGGCGGGTTCCACGCTGTACGGCACGCCGGCACGGGTCAGCGCGGCGGTTGCCACGTCGCAGGAACTGGTGAACTTGCGTGTACCCACCGGATCGAACTGGAAGCTGCAGGTATCCGGATCGGCGACCACGACTGCCGGCGAAAGGCGGCTGGCTTCCTCCACCGCCGGATTGGCGAAGTAGGTCAGGCCCTTGAAGATCGGGAAATAGGTCACCGCCGCGATCAGGCAGCCGGCCATGATGATCTTCTTGCGTCCGATCTTGTCCGACAGCCAACCGAAGAACAGGAAGAACGGCGTACCCAGCAGCAGCGCGGATGCGATCAACAGGAACGCCCAGGTGGAGTCCACTTTCAGCACGCTTTGCAGGTAGAACAAGGCGTAGAACTGGCCCGCGTACCAGACCACGGCCTGGCCGGCGGTGGCGCCGAACAGGACCAGCAGCATCAGCTTCAGGTTGCCGCCCTTGAGCGAATCACGGAACGGCTTCTTGGAGCCCTTGCCTTCGGCCTTCATCTGCTGGAACAGCGGAGACTCGCTCAGTTGCAGGCGGATCCACACCGAGATGCCCAGCAGCACGATGGAACCCAGGAACGGAATGCGCCAGCCCCAGGCTTCGAAGGCCTCGGTGCCCAGCGTCAGGCGGCAGGTCAGGATCACCGCGAGCGACAGGAACAGGCCCAGCGTGGCCGTGGTCTGGATGAAGCTGGTGTACAGGCCACGCTTGCCCTTGGGCGCATGCTCGGCCACGTAGGTGGCGGCGCCACCGTATTCACCGCCCATCGCCAGGCCCTGCAACAGGCGAAGGATGATCAGGATCACCGGCGCGGCAATGCCTATCGACGCGTAGTTGGGCAACACGCCGACCAGGAAGGTCGAGATGCCCATGATCAGGATGGTGACCAGGAACGTGTACTTGCGGCCGATGCGGTCGCCCAGGCTGCCGAAGAAGGCCGCACCGAAAGGACGCACGAAGAAGCCTGCCGCGAACGCCAGCAGCGCGAAGATCATGCCGGTGGTTTCGTTGACGCCGCTGAAGAACTGCCTGGCGATGATCACCGCCAGTGAACCGTACAGGTAGAAGTCATACCACTCGAAGACCGTGCCCAGACTGGAGGCGAAGATGACCTTCTTGTGACCCTTGGTGAGTTCGCCTTGCGGCGCGTGCTGCGGTGCGGTGGTGGTGCTCATGTGGACTCCCCTCCTCAAAAGCTGTATTTGGTGCTGAACTGGAATCGCGTGATGTCGCCGCTTTCACCGCTTTCGATCTCGCGTTTGCCGAACATCAGCTCGCCGCCGATATCCACCTTGGGCAGGGGTGAATAGAACAGGTTGGCGCGGATGCTCTGCACGCTGCTGGTGGCGCCGAGGCCGGTCAGGGTGACGTCGTTGCTGTAATCGCTGCGCGCGAAGATCACGTTGGAACGCAGCTTCGGACTGAAGGCGTGGCGCCAGCCGACGTAGCCGGCGACCACGCCGATGCTGTCGATGCTGCCGTTGCTGCCATCCAGCACCGCATCGCCCTGGATGCCCAGGCCGATGTAGCGCCCGATGCCTTCACCGGCAGTCAGCTGGTACTGGAGGGTGTCATTGCCGCCCATCACCCAGCGTCCGCCCAGCGTCACGCCGCCGCCGAAGGTGCTGTCGTCGTAACCGGGGCGGTCCACGGCCAGGTTGCGCAGCAGCGCGGCGACGCCGAAGGTGCCCCAGTCGCCCTTCCAGCCGTAGCGCAGGGTCAGGTCGGGCAGGGCGCCGCGGTCGGACGAGGTGGTGCCGTACAGCGTGGTTTCCGGATTCTCCAGCGCCGCAGTGAACGCGCCGTTGGTGTAGCGGACCTGCGCCTGGCGCACGAAGACCACGCCGTCGGTGGGGCCGATGAAGTCGGCGGCTTCCGGCAGTGCGGACAGGTCCATGAAATTGGACCAGGTCTGGCCGGCCAGCCACTTGTCCCAGTACATGTAGGCATGGCGCATGGTCACGCCGTAGGTATTGGTGGCGTTCTGGTTGCCCAGGGTATTGCCGAAGAAATCCATCTCCACGAAAGCGCCGAGTTTCCTGCCGCTGTCGGTCACGCTGTCCACGCCGAAGTTGATGCGCGAGAACTTGGCATGTGCGTCGAAATCCGTGCCCGATGCGCTGCCGCCTATCGGCGTCTGGCTGGGCACGTACAGCGCGCGTCCCACGGCGCTGTCGGCCAACTGGCCGTCGCCGGTGCGGGTGAGCATGAAGTCGGCCTTGATGAAGCCGCCCACCTTGAACGTGGTGCCCGGCAGCGCGGCCGGGGTGATGCTGGTGACCTGGATGGGCTGCCGGCCCGCGGGGATTTCCGGCGGTGGCGGCACTTTGGCCTGGACTTCCTGGACTTCGGTGATCTGTGCCTGTTGTCGTTGCTGCAGTGAGAGCAGCGCCTGGACCTGCTGCTCGAGCTGGACGACGCGCGCCTCCAGCTCCTTTTCCTTCGCGGTCTGCGCAAACGCCATGCCCGGCGCCAGCAGTGCAACCAACAGGGCCATCACCAGCGGTTTCCGCGGCGATGGTGCGGTACGTATCGTCATGTTCCCTCCCGGACTAGGACGCCGCGGCTTTGGGTGGGCGGCGCTGGCAGACTGCGCGTGCCGATCCGCAGTCGCATATTCACCATTGGTCGAAGCTGCGACGCACAATCGCCCTGCAGGCGGGGGTTTTAAGACGATGGTCTAAGCGTGATGTTGCAATGCCGCACGATGTAATGCGGCAAACTGCATGTCCACCGTCAACCACATCGCTTGTCGATCATCGAGTCTGTAGGGAGGGCCACATGACTGATCTGTACCCCGTCAAACCGGAATTCGCCGCGCGCGCGCGCATCGATCGCGACGAATACCAGCGCACGTACCGCGAATCGATCGAGAACCCCGATGCGTTCTGGGGCAAGGCGGCCGGTCGCCTCGACTGGTTCAAGGCGCCTACCCAGATCAAGGACGTCAACTACGACCTCGAGGATTTCCGCATCCGCTGGTTCGCCGACGGCGAACTCAACGCCAGCGTCAACTGCCTGGACCGGCAACTGGCGACGCGCGGCGACAAGGTCGCGATCCTGTTCGAGCCGGACAGTCCCGACCAGCCCGCGCAGAAGGTCACCTACCGCGAGTTGTACGAGCGCACCTGCAAGCTGGCCAACGCGCTGCGCAACCTGGGCGTGCAGAAGGGCGACCGTGTCACCATCTACCTGCCGATGATTCCCGACGCGGCGGTGGCGATGCTGGCCTGCGCGCGGATCGGCGCGATCCACTCGGTGGTGTTCGGCGGCTTCGCGCCCAACTCCATCGCCGACCGCGTGGTCGACTGCGGCAGCAAGCTCATCATCACCGCCGACGAAGGCCTGCGCGGCGGCCGCAAGGTGCCGCTGAAGGCCAATGTGGACGCCGCGCTCAAGCTGCCCGGCACGCAGACCGTGGAAACCGTGCTGGTGGTGCGCCACACCGGCGGCGCGGTGGACATGCAGGCGCCGCGCGACCGCTGGTTCGACGAAGTGGTCGGCCCGCAGCCGGCCGAAGCCGAACCCGAGCGCCTGAACGCGGAAGACCCGCTGTTCATCCTCTACACCTCCGGTTCCACCGGCAAGCCCAAGGGTGTGCTGCACACCACCGGCGGCTATCTGCTCTACGCCAGCTATACCCATGAGGCGATCTTCGACCTGCGCGAGGACGACATCTACTGGTGCACCGCCGACGTGGGCTGGGTCACCGGCCACAGCTACATCGTCTATGGGCCGCTGGCCAACGGCGCCACTTCGCTGATGTTCGAGGGCGTGCCCAACTACCCCAGCGTTTCGCGCTTCTGGGAAGTCATCGACAAGCACCAGGTCACCATCTTCTACACCGCGCCCACCGCGATCCGCGCGTTGATGCGCGAAGGCGAGGAGCCGGTGAAGAAGACTTCGCGCGCTTCGCTGCGCCTGCTGGGCAGCGTCGGCGAGCCGATCAACCCGGAAGCCTGGCGCTGGTACTACGACGTGGTCGGCGACGGCCGCTGTCCGATCGTGGACACCTGGTGGCAGACCGAAACCGGCGGCATCCTGATCAGCCCGCTGGCCGGCGCCATCGACCTGAAGCCCGGCTCGGCCACGCTGCCGTTCTACGGCGTGCAGCCGGCGCTGGTGGACGCCAACGGCGAACGCCTGGAAGGCGCCACCGAGGGCAACCTGGTGCTGCTGGATTCCTGGCCGGGGCAGATGCGCACGGTCTACGGCGACCACCAGCGCTTCATCGACACCTATTTCCGCACCTATCCGGGCACCTACTTCACCGGCGACGGCTGCCGCCGCGACGAGGACGGCTACTACTGGATCACCGGCCGCGTGGACGACGTCATCAACGTTTCCGGCCACCGCATCGGCACCGCCGAGGTGGAAAGCGCGCTGGTCTCGCATCCCAAGGTGGCCGAGGCGGCGGTGGTCGGCTTCCCGCACGACATCAAGGGCCAGGGCATCTACGCCTACGTCACCCTGGTGGCGGGCGAGGCGCAGACCGACGAACTGCTCAAGGAACTGGTGGCCTGGGTGCGCAAGGAAATCGGCCCCATCGCCACGCCCGACCACCTGCAGTGGGCGCCGGGCTTGCCGAAAACGCGTTCGGGCAAGATCATGCGCCGTATCCTGCGCAAGATCGCCGAGAACGCGCCGGACCAGTTGGGCGACACGTCCACGCTGGCCGACCCTTCGGTGGTCGATTCGCTGGTTTCGGAACGAAAGGTGAAATAATCCGGCCATGCCGACCCTGCTCATCGCCGACGACCATCCGCTGTTCCGCGAAGCCTTGCGTGGAGCGGTGCAGCGGGTGTTCCCCGGCGTGAAGCTGCTGGAAGCCGAAAGCGTGGACACGCTGTACGCGCTGGTCGAGGCCAATCCGGACGCCGATCTGTTGCTGATGGACCTCAACATGCCCGGTGCGCACGGCTTCAACGCGCTGGTGCATCTGCGCGCGCTGCATCCGCAGTTGCCGGTGGTGGTGGTGTCCGCGCGCGAGGAACCTTCGGTAATGCGCCGCGCGCTGGACCACGGCGCGTTGGGTTTCATCCCCAAGTCGGCCGATTCGGACACCATCGGCAAGGCGATCAGCGCGGTGCTGGACGGTGAGCACTGGGCCCCGCCGGAAGCGCATTCGGCACCCGCCATCGGCCGCGACGAGCACGAGGTGGCGCAACGCCTGCGCGAACTCACCCCGCAACAGTTCCGCGTCTTGCAGATGCTGGGCGCGGGCCGGCTCAACAAGCAGATCGCCTACGACTTCGGCGTGTCCGAAGCCACCATCAAGGCCCACGTTACCGCCATCCTGCGCAAGCTGCATGTCACCAACCGCACCCAGGCGGTATTGATGGCTGGCAAGCTCGCCGTCGAGCCGGACGGCATGGTGCCGCCGCCGGAAGAGCAGGATTGAGCCACAAACCGGGTTCCATGCTCGTGTCGTTTCTGTTCTCGGTCGTGTACGGCAGGTCCCCTGTCGAACAGGCAGAATCAACAAAGAGCAGCCATAGGGCGGGGTCGGTGCCGCTTCGCAGCGAGGCCTAATTCAGGCGTCAGTTGGCAGGAGAATACAACGTGGCTCTAGATGCGGGAGACCTCCTTGAGCTGTTGCTCGTTCGCCGTATCGTAATTCCGCTTGCGGTGTCTGCTGTCATTGGCCTTGGTGTATATCATTTCAGTGGCAGGACTCCTGCTTCCGCTGCCGCAGCATTCTTAATTGGTATCGCAGGCCTTGTCATAGGCGTCATCTGGCACATCGCTGGTGGCAACAAGCCTGGCGCCGTCTAACCGTTCATTCAAGCCGACGGGGCTTCGCGGCGGCTTAACCAAGGCGTCAGGCCTGAGGAGGCGAGCATGCCAGAGCACGAGAAGATCAACTATGTCGAATATCCCGCACGGGATCTGGGCGCGACGAAGCGTTTTTTTCAAGAAGTGTTTGGCTGGGTTTTCGAGGATTACGGGCCCAACTACGCTGCATTCTCGGATCAGGGCCTTGACGGCGGCTTCTTCAAATCGGAGATGGCTGCCCGCGCAAGCGATGGCAGTGCGCTCGTCGTCTTCTACAGCAAGCATCTTGAGGACACGCTTGCCAAGGTCATGGCGGCTGGCGGAGAGGTGGTGAAGCCGATCTTTTCGTTTCCTGGCGGTCGCAGGTTCCACTTCACCGAGCCGAGCGGCAATGAGTTCGCGGTCTGGTCAGAACCTGATGCCTGACAGTGCCTTCAAGCCGCTTCGTGGCGCAGCCTGATTCAGGCATTGGACCATGGGAGGAAAGCGGTGAAATTTCAAGGGATGCTTGTTCCGCCAATTTGCTTGCTGATCCTCAAGGCGATGGGGGCGTGATGGACTCCCTTGGGCCATGCCCGTTCGGGTTCACCGCGACTTCACGATGGCCTCACAAAGCGGATCGATTCTTCACTCTCCACTTGCCATGAGCATAGCGACACAATGGACAGAAACCTCGCCGTCCGTCCCGCCATTGGAACCGGTTTGCTGCTTCTGGTTCCCCTTGTCATGTCCATGCTTGACCGCCACAGGCCGGAAGGCGACGGCTGGCATTGGAGTCCGCTCGACTTCGTCGTCATGGAGGCGCTGGTCTTTGGCGCTGGCATCAGCTATGAGTTCATTGCGCGCAAGCTGGGCAAAAAAGCGCACAAGGCGATTCTGGGCCTTGCCATTCTCTTGGTTGTGCTGGTCATCTGGGTTGAACTGGCCGTTGGCGGCCTCAGCCAATTGGCGGACTGGCTGACTCGCTAGAGATTCAACCCGATAACCGGGGCTTCCGCTTTTCGAGAGGCCGGGTCCGGGCATCGCCCGTGCCCGGATTCAGCCGCTTGCACTCCAACAGCGCATCCGCTTGGGGGCGCCCCGCTACATCCGGGCATCCGCGGGCGGATAATGCGCGGCGAGGAAGGCGCGAAGGGAGGCCGGTTTCACCGGCTTGGTCAACAGGCGATAACCGTGCTCGCGGGCCTGCCGCTTGAGTTCGTCGCGTCCGTCAGCCGTCAGCAGTGCACCGGCGAAGAGCGTGGGGCTGGCGCCGCGCAGGGCATTCAGCGTTTCCAGGCCATCCAGACGGTCGTGCAGGTGGTAATCCACCAGCACCACGGCCGGCCCCAGCTTCACCTTCTCCAGTGCCTCGTCCACGGTGGAAGCGGTAATCACCTCCACCTGCCAGCGTCCCAGCAGGGCGCGCATGCCGTCGAGGATCTCGCGGTCGTTGTCCACGCACAGCACGCGCAGGCCAGCCAGGGTCTGCGATGCGAAGCTGGCCGATTGCGGGGCAGGCACGCTGGTCACTGCGGCGGCGCGCGGCACGGTGATGGAGAACACGCTGCCCCGGTCCACCACGCTTTGCGCGTCCAGGCCGTGGTCCAGCAGGCGCGAGATGCGCTGGCAGATCGACAGGCCCAGTCCCAGTCCGCGCTCGCCCCAGTCGAACGGCTGCTGGTAGCGGTGGAACTCGTTGAATATCTGCCGCATGTGATGCTCGGGAATGCCCGGACCGGTATCCCACACCTTCAGCACCACCTGGTCGCCGCGCACGCGCAGGCCCAGCACGATGCGGCCCTGCCGGGTGTAGCGCAGCGCGTTGGCGATGAAGTTCTGCAACACCCGGCGCAGCAGGTGGCGGTCGCTGCGGATGGGGATGGCGCGCGCATGTGCGCGCAGGCCGAGGTTGCGCGCGGCGGCGACCGGTGCGTACTGCACGGCCAGTTCGCGCAGCAGTTCGCCGGCATCGAAATCGGTGATCTTCACGTGCATGCCGCCGGCATCCAGCCGCGACACGTCCAGCAGCCCGTCCAGCAGCTCTTCCGCCGCGCGCAACGAGGCGTCCACGCGCTCGGCCAGATGCTTGTGCTCCTCCACCTCGTTGCTGTCGCGCAAGGCGGACACGAACAGGCGCGCGGCATTGAGCGGTTGCAGCACATCGTGGCTGATGGCGGCCAGGAAGCTGGTGCGCGACTGCTGCGCCTGCTCGGCGGCGCGGCTGCGTTCGGCCACGCGCTGTTCCAGGGTTTCGTTGGCTTCGCGCAGGGCCTGTTCGGCGCGCTTGAAATCGGTGATGTCGTTGTAGCTGGTGACGTAGCCGCCGCCGGGCAGCGGCTGGCCGCGCAGTTCGATCACTTGCCCGTTGGCGCGCACGCGCTCGAACACGTGGGTGGAGCCGGCGCGCATGTAGTCGATGCGCTTGGCCACTTTTTCCTCGATGTCGCCCTCGATCTCGCCCAGCTCGCCGCGTTCGGCGTTGTAGCGGATCAGGTCGGCCACTGGCCGGCCCACGAACAGCATGCCGTCGGGATAACCGAACATTTGCTGGTAGCGGCCGTTCCAGGCCACCACGCGCATGTCCGGATCCACCACGGCGACGCCGGCGCTGATGTTTTCCAGCGTGGTGGAAAGGATTTCGCGATTGAAGCGCAACTCCTGCCCGGCTTCGTCCAGCACCGCCACCACTTCGCCCAGTTCCATTCCGGAACCACGCAGCACGCTGGTCAGCACCAGCCGCGCGGAGGCCGCGCCGATGGCCGAAGCGAGCAGGCGTTCGGTGAACTGCACCCAGGCGCGGTCGGCGACGGCGGTCGGTTGCAACTCCAGCCGGAACTGCTGCGCCTGTTCGGTGAAGGCGCGCCGGGCATGGCGCTCGCCCACGATCCGTTCGGCCAGCGCCTGCAGGTCGGCGATGCGCACGTTGCCGGGCCACTCGCCCGATACCAGCGTGGGACGCTGCGAATACGGATCGAGGAACGGTGCCGCGCGCAGGCGTTCCTCCACGCCCGGCCGCCATCGCAGCGACACCAGCACCATGGCGGCGATGTTGACCAGCAACGACCAGAATGTGCCGTGGGTCAGCGGGTCCCAGCCGCTCAGCCCGAAAAGTTGTTCGGGGCGCAGCCAGGCAATACCCCATGGGCCGGTTTCCAGCCATGAGGCGCCCATGGCCAGGTGGGGCAGCAGCAAGGTGTAGAGCCAGGTGGCGAAGCCCAGCACAATGCCGGTTTCCACGCCACGGCGGCTGGCGCCGCGCCAATACAGGCCGCCGATCAGGCCGGGCGCGAACTGGGCCACGGCAGCGAACGCCATCAGGCCGTACGAAGCCAGCGAACTGTCGTTGCCGCTGCTGCGGTAGTAGCTGTACGCCACCAGCGCCAGCAGCAGGATGGCCAGGCGGCGTATCCACAGCACGCGCGTGGCCACGTCCGCCTCGGCATGGTGCTCGGCCCAGCCGCGCCGCAGCAGCACCGGCATGACAAGGTCGTTGCTGACCATGGTGGCCAGGGCGATGCTGGCCACGATGACCATGCCGGTGGCGGCGGAGAAGCCGCCCACGTAGGCCACCAGTGCCAGCAGGTCGCTGCCGCTGCCCAGCGGCAGCGCCAGCACGAAACTGTCCGCGGGCACGTCACCGCCGGTGCCGAACATCGCGGCGCCGGCCACGGCGATGGGGATCACCATCACCGAGATGATCACCAGGTAGCCGCCGAACATCCAGCGCGCCTTGCGGATGTCGCCCACGTCCTCGCACTCCACCACCGCCACGTGGAACTGGCGGGGCAGGCAGACGATGGCGAGGAAGCCGAGCAGGGTCTGGCCGACGAAACCCACCGGCGGCGCGTTCGCGAACAGGGTTTGCGCGGATTCCGTCAGGCTCAGCGAGTTGTCGCCCAGCCACAGCCACGCGAACACGCCCACGGCGATCATCGCCACCAGTTTGACCACGGACTCCAGCGAGATGGCCAGCATCATGCCGTGGTGGTGCTCGGTGGCGTCCACTTCGCGGGTGCCGAACAGCGCGGCGAACAAGGCCATCAGCAGGGCGACGTAGAGCGCCGGGTCGGTGAAGAAGCCGCTGCCGCTCTGCGTCTGCCCGGCCAGCACCCCCAGGCTCATCGCCACCGCCTTGTATTGCAGGGCCAGGTAGGGAACCACACCGATCAGCGCGATCACCGTGACCAGCGCGGCCAGCCGCCGCGAGCGGCCGTAGCGTGCGGAGATGAAGTCGGCGATGGAGACCGTGTTCTGGTTGCGCGCGATCAGTGCCAGCCGCTCGATGATGCGCCAGCCGAACAGCAGCAGCAGGATCGGCCCCAGGTAGATGGGCAGGTAGCCGATGCCGTTGCGCACCGCGCTGCCCACCGCGCCGTAGAACGTCCACGACGAGCAGTACACGGCCAGCGCCAGGCTGTAGACCACCGGCCGCAGCCACGGGCGGTTGGGGTACATCGGCCTGCGGTCGCCCCACCATGCCACCACGAACAGCAGCGCGGCATAGCCCACCGACACCAGCAACAGCAACCAGTTCGAAACCAAGGAATTCCTCCCGCCCCTTGCGCGTGCAGTGTAGCGCGAGGGGGGCTGGCGCACCGTGGCGGCGCATCATCCGCGCCGGCCACGCCAGGAGTGGCGTTAGCGGCTGCGAAACGACTTCAGTGAGCCTGCGGGAAAGAGGCCGGGATGAACGTGTTACCGCTGGCCGGGAAGCCAGTCGCGCGCGATGGTTTCGGCCTGCGCCCGCAACTCGGGGATGGCGATGGTTTCCCAGGCTTCGCCGATGCGCAGGCTGCCGATCGCGCGAACGTCGTCCTGCGGCTGGCCGTCCGCGTCGATCAGGCGTCCGTCCGCATCAACGTCCAGTCCCAGGCCAAGCGGTCCGGTGCGGGCGATGCCATCGGCCAGCAATCGGTCGAGCAGCGGATGGCCCATTGCCGGCACCCGCACTTCCAGGCCGGTGGCGTTGACCACGCGGTCGATGTCCAGCGACCGCATGCTTCCATCGGCGGCATGCATGGTCAGGCGCACGCGGCCATCTTGCGCCGCGAGCGAATCCAGGCGTCCGCGATGCAGCTGAAGGCGCGCGCTGGCGCGGGCGGATTGCAGGACGGCATCCACCGCTGGCGCGATGCGGTGGCGGTGGATGTCCCAGTAACGCACGGCATGGCGCAGGAAGCGGCGGCGTTCGGTTCCGGGCAGCGAGCGCCATAGCGCCTGTCCGTGCGGGCGCAGTCGTTCCATCACGGCTTGCCAGGGCAGGCCGCGCGCGGCGGCATCGCGCACCTGCGAACGCAGATGGCGCAGGCGTTCGCGCACGTTCAGCGGCAACAGCATGTGCGGGTCGAAGGTTTCGTCCACCATCGGCAAGGCCATGTGCGCCAATGGCAGCAGTGCGTGGCGCGAGAGCAGGTGGATGCGGCCGCGGTGCCCGGTGGCGTCCAGGGTCAGCACGGCATCGGCCATGCTCAGTCCGGTGCCGACGATGCAGACGTCCGCATCGATGCCGATGCCAGCCACGCCGGCGTAGTCCCAGGCATCCACTACGCAGGACGGTGGCAGCGAATCCGGCAGCCGGGCGGGGAGCGGACGCTGGGTGTTGCCGGCGGCGAGCACGACGTGCGATGCCAAGGCACGGCCGTTGGCGCTGGACAGCGCCAGTTGCCCTGCTTCCCGGCACAGATGGATGATCCGCTCGGGCACGATCTCCAGCGTTGCGGCGCTGCAGGCGCGCGCGCGTTGCAAACGGTCGTGAAGGTAGCCGGCGTAGCCGCGCCGGGGCGCGTAATCCACCTCCAGCGTATCGCGCGCGATGCCCGAAGATGTCGGGAGCGAGGCGATGTAGTCGAGGAAGTCGCCGGGTTGTTGCGCAAACGCACTCATCTTGCCGGTTGGCACGTTGAGCAGGTGCTCGGCGCGGTCGGTGGCGTAGGCCAGGCCCTGGCCCAGGCGGGGGACGGGGTCGAACAGCGCGATGCGGAGCGGAGCATCGGCGCGTTGCAGGCAATGGATTGCGGCCAACACGCCGGAAGCGCCGGCGCCGATGATGGCGATGTCGTGATGCGGGGACATGGCGCGATTGTACCCGGCGGGCCGAAGCGTCCCGGTCACATGAAGGAATCGGCCAGCCGCGCCAGTCCCTCCACGCTGCGCTTCCAGGCCGGGCGCCTGCGCCATTCCTGCAGGGAAACCGTGTCGGCGTCGGCCAGGTAGTCGGCTTCGATCGCGCGCATCCGCGCGACCACGTCGCGGTCGTAGCAGAGCAGGCCGACTTCCGCATTGAGCGCGAACGAGCGGATGTCCAGGTTGATGGAGCCGATCAGCGCGACTTCGTCATCCACGCTCAGGTGCTTGGCGTGCAGGAAGCGCGGGCGGTACAGTGCGACGCGCACGCCGGCCTGCAACAGTTCTTCGTAGTACGAATGTTGGGCCCAGGCGGTCAGGCGCTGGTTGTTGCTGGCGGACAGGATCAGCTGCACTTCCACGCCGGACAGCGCGGCGATGCGCAATGCGCCCAGGGTGGCGTCGTCCGGCACGAAATACGGCGTGACCAGCACCACGCGCCGCCTGGCCAGGTGGATCAGCGCGTTGACGGTGTCGCGCGCGTTGGCGAACGGATAGGCGGGACCGCTGGGCAACAGTTGCGCGGCCACATCGTCGTCGTGGACAGGCCTTTGCGGCGAGACCGCCAGTTGCTGCCCGGTTTCCAGGTACCAGTCGCTGGCGAATACGGCTTCCAGGTGCGACACCGCCGGGCCGCGCACGCGCGCGACCAGTTCGCGGTTGGGGTGGCCGGGTACGAAAACGGCGTCGGCCAGGTTCTGCGAACCCACATGGCCCACGTGGTCGTCGATCACCGCGATCTTGCGGTGGTTGCGCAGATCCATGCGCCCGCTGCGGCGCCAGCGCAGTCCGCCCGGCAGCATCTCGTGCACCTCCACGCCCGCCGCGCGCAGGGTTTTCGCGTAACGGCGATAGCCGCGCTTGGCGCCCACCGCGTCCAGCAGCACGCGGCAATGCACGCCGCGCGTGGCGGCCCGCAACAGTGCCGCCGCCACGGCATCGCCCACGGCATCGTCGAACATCAGGTAGTACAGCAGGTGCACGCGCTCCTGCGCGCCGTCGATGTCGGCCAGCAGCGCGGCCAGCGAGGCATCGTAGTCGTCCAGCAGTTCCACTGCATTGCCGCGCACCGGCATGAACGCGCCCAGGCGTTCGATCAGTGGCGCCATCTCCGCGCCGATGCCGGCGGGCGGCGGTTGCCAGCGCAACGCTTCCTGCGGCGCCTGTCCCGCGCGGATTGCCCCGGAAGCCAGCCCCTGGCGCACGATCCTTTCGCGCGACAGCCACGGGTGGCCGAACATCAGGTACAGCGGCAGTCCCAGCAGGGGCAGGAAACCGACCAACAGCAGCCAGCTGCGGGCCGCCGCCGACGTGGTGCGCGCGGGTATCCATGCCAGCGCGACCAGCCGGATGGTCCAGTCCAGCAACAGCAGCCAGGCGCCGATGGACCAGCCCGTGGCGACTTCGGCAATCTGGTCCGGCGGCACGCTCATGCCGTGATGATGCACCGTGCGCCGCGCTTCCGTCATGCGCGGCAGGGCCTGCATCGAAAGTAGTGGCCACCCCGCCTGTGCAAACTGCCAAACTGTCCGCATGGATCCGCTGCCCGGTCTCGACCTGACGCTGCCCCCGTTCACCCTGCTGGACGATGCCGGTCGCGCGCGCCTGCTGGACAGCGTGGACATGGGGTTCCACCGGGTCGGCGAGATGCTGATGCGGGCCGGGCAGCCTTCGCCGCATGCGTTCGTGATCCTGAAGGGGAAGCTGCACGCCTTCGATCGCGACGATGACGGCAAGGAACAGCATTTCGCCGATTACGGCCCGGGCGACGTGTTCGGCGCGTGGGCGGTGATGACCGGTCGCGCGCGCCACGATTTCCGCGCCGATACCGACATCCTGAGTTTCCTGATTCCGGCCGACGTGTTCCGCGGCCTGATGGCCGGCAATCCCGCCTTCGCCGCGTACTTCAACGAGCGCCTGGCGGTGCGCGGGCAACTGGCTGTCCAGACCAGTTCGGAACTGGCCGACCTCATGGTGACCCAGGTCGGCAATGCGCAGCTGGCGCCGGCCGAGACCATCGCCGCCGCCGCCAGCATCGCCGAGGCCACTGCGCGCCTGCGCGAGCGGCAGGTGGATTGCCTGCTGGTGGAGGATCCGCGACACCCGCAGCCGGGCATCGTCACCCGCACCGACCTGCTGGAAGCGCTGGCCCTGCGCGGCCTGCCGGTGGATGCGCCGGTCGGTCCGCTGGCCAACCGCCCGCTGGTCGGCGTGCGCACCGACGACGTGCTGTTCCATGCGCTGGTGACCATGACCGAGCGCCACATCGAGCGCGTGGTGGTGCGCGAAGGCGAACGCGTGGCCGGCACCGTGGGCATGGCCGAGGTGCTGTCGCACTACGCCAACCATTCGCACCTGATCAGCCTGCGCCTGTCGCGCGCCGCCACCCTGGAAGAAATCGCCGACGCCGCGCGCGGCATGACCCGGCTGGTGCGCACGCTGCATGCGCAGGGCGCGCGCGTGGCCTACCTGATGGAACTGGTCAGCGCGCTCAACAGCCGGGTGATGGGGCGGATCTTCGAAACGCTGGTGCCTGAAGCATTCCGCGAACACCTCTGCCTGCTGGTGATGGGCAGCGAAGGCCGGCGCGAACAACTGCTCAAGACCGACCAGGACAATGCGCTGATCGTGTCCGACGGACTGGACTGGCCGGAACTGGCCACTACCATGGATGCCTTCAGCGCCGCGCTGGAACGGGTGGGCTATCCGCCGTGCCAGGGTCGGGTGATGGTCAACAATCCGCATTGGCGGATGACTGCCCTGGAGTGGCGGCGACGCATCGAGCAGTGGCGGCGCGAGCACAGCGGGCAGGCCGCGCTGGACCTGTCCATTGCGCTGGATGCGCGGCCCATCGCCGGCAATCCGGATCTGTTCGCGCCGGTGCAGGACGACCTGGTGGCGCTGGGGCAGGACGACATCCTGCTGCATCACCTGGCCCAGGCCACGCTCATCTTCGAGACCCCGTTGACCCTGCTGGGCAACGTGAAGGGCGAGGCGCACGGGACCGACCTGAAGAAGGGCGGCATCTTCCCCGTGGTCCACGGCCTGCGCTGCCTGGCGTTGCGCCATGGCATCCGCGAGCGCAACAGTTTCGAGCGTTGCGAGGCGCTGGTCGCGGCCGGCGCGCTTTCGCAGGAACTGGGGCGCGACCTGCCGCAGGCGCTGGCGGTGTTCCACCGGTTGCGGCTGGACGCGCAGCTGGCGGCGCTGGAGGAAGGTCGCGCGCCGGACAACTTCGTGGTCGTGGAGCGATTGCGCAGGCTGGACCGCGAACTGCTGCGCGATGCCTTGCGGGTGGCGAAGGAATTCCGCCAGCACATCCGCCACAGTTTCCACCTGGCGGGCTGAGCCGGTGTCCGCCTTGCGCCGCTGGTGGTTGCGCAGGCGTCATGGCGGCGGCGAATGGGATGTACTGCTGCAACCGCCACCCGCCAACGAGTGGGTCAGCCTGGATCTGGAAACCACCGGGCTGGACCCGCGCAGCGACCACATCCTGAGCCTGGCGGCGGTGCCGGTCCGCGATGGTCGCGTGTTGCTGTCCGAACGCTTCGAGCGCCGCATACGCCCCGACCGCGAGTTCGACATCGAATCCATCCGCCACCACCACATCACCCCCGACGAGGCCGCCACCGGGGTTTCGGTGACGCCGGCGGTGCGCGAGTTCCTGCACTGGCTGGGCAGTCGCGCGTTGCTGGGCTATTACCTGGACTTCGACCTGTCCATGCTGGCCCCGCACGTGAAGGCCCTCACCGGCTTCGCGCTGCCCAACCCGCGCATCGACCTGGCCGACGCCGTGGCCGCGCGCGAACGCCGCGCCCGCCCGGACGTGGCGCCCAACCTCGGTTTCCAGCACATCGCCGACCAACTGGGCGTGCCGGTGCTGGGCCGGCATACCGCGCTGGGAGATGCCGCCACCACCGCGCTGTGCTGGGTGGCGTTGCAGGCGAAGGCGTCGCGTCCCCGGGGTGCCGCGGCAGGGAAGGAGTTGTAGGAGCCGCATGGCGCGATGCCTTGTTCGGCAGTGCGTGAAACACGGGCAAAGAAAAACCCGCCGTGAGGCGGGTTTTTCGTGGAACGTCGCATCGGCGCGCATGCGCCATTGCATCACTTGATCTTGCCTTCCTTGTAGATCACGTGCTTGCGGACG
>CAZLSG010000049.1:0-19197 GCA_964562135.1 uncultured Pseudoxanthomonas sp.
CTGGATGAAGTGGCGCGCATCCACGGCCTGATCCGCGGCGTGATGGCGGAAACCGGTTTCGAGGGTTCGCTGCAGGATTTCTTCCGCTTCATGCAGGACGACCCGCGCTTCGTCTTCGAGTCCGAAGAGGCCCTGCTGGCCTATTACCGCGGTCTGGAAGACCTGGTCAACGTGCGCGTCCCCGAACTGTTCACGCTCACGCCGAAGGCTCCGTTCGAAATCCGTCCGGTCGAAGCATTCCGCGCCCAGTCCGCGGCCGGCGGTTCCTACATGCGCCCCAGCGAGGATGGCAGCCGCCCCGGCATCTTCTACGTCAACACCTACGACCTGCCCACCCGCAAGACCTGGGATGCCGAGGACCTGTACCTGCACGAAGCCATTCCCGGCCACCACTTCCAGTTGGCCCTGCAACAGGAGCTGACCGGTCTTCCCAAATTCCGCCGTTTCGGCGGCGAAACCGCCTTCAGCGAGGGCTGGGGCCTGTATGCCGAATCGCTGGGCAAGGCACTGGGCATCTACCAGGATCCGTACAACTACTTCGGCTACCTGCAGAACGAACTGTGGCGCGCCATCCGGCTGGTGGTGGACACCGGCCTGCACAGCAAGGGATGGACCCGTGAGCAGGTGATCGCCTACATGCTGGAGAACTCCGCCGAAAGCCTTACCCAGGCCACGGCGGAAGCCGAACGCTACATGGCCATCCCCGGGCAGGCATTGGCCTACAAGATCGGGGAACTGAAGATCCAGGAACTGCGCGCCCGCGCCGAACAGGCGCTGGGCAAGGATTTCGACATCCGCCAGTTCCACGCCGAAGTGCTGAAGGACGGCTCGGTGCCACTGGACGTGCTGGAAGCCAAGGTGGACCGCTGGATCGAATCCGCGCGCAAGCGCTGACCGCTTCGGCCGCATCGCCTATCATTGGCCGCCCATTCGCCACGGCCCGCCGACCCGGTTGGCCGTGGCCGCCTCCTACCCGACGGATCCCGCTGCATGAGCAAAACCACGGTCAAGTACATCGCCCTCGGCACCATTGCCGTGTTCATCCTCGTCGACATCATGATGCTGGTGCTGGGCATCCGGGTCTACGTGGGCAGTTCCCACGTGGCGCATGCGCAGAACCAGGCCGCCGCCGTCGCCAGCACGGTGGACGCCCTCGCGGATGCGGCCGCCAACCGCGAGGGTGGACGGCAGCAGCTGGTCTGCCGTTACTTCACCGGCGCCGGCTTCACCCTGAAGGCATTCCCCTATTCGGCCGACGGCAGCGACGGTTACAGCGAGTGCCCGCTGTTCACGGACGACGGCGAAACCTGATCCGGCGCGAATGGCTCCGTGGCGCCCGGCTGCCGCGAGCGTCATGGATCGGTCATCACCCTGAAACTTCCGCTTCACCCTGCGGGTGCAGCATGCGCGAAACAGGGAGTCGCGCATGCGTTACGCCATCGTCACCGACACCTATCCGCCCGAAATCAACGGCGTTGCGCTGACGGTGCACAGCCTGGAGTCCGGGCTGCGCATGCGCGGACACGATGTCCATGTCGTGCGCCCGCGCCGGCCGGAAGAAGCCCCGGACTCCGGCACCCTGCAAGTCGCCAGCCTGCCCTTGCCGCGCTATCCCGGGCTGCGGTTCGGACTCCCCACGCCCCGCATGTTGTCCAGGACATGGACGGCTTCCGGGCCCGATGCCCTCTACATTGCCACCGAAGGCCCGCTGGGCTGGTCGGCGCTCCGCGTCGCGAAGAAGCTGGGCATCCCGGTCGCCACCGGCCTGCACACCCGCTTCGACCACTACATGCGCGACTATGGCGCGCCCTTCCTGGAGCAAACCGCCCTGCACTGGATGCGACGCTTCCACAACGGCGCGGATGCGACCCTGGTTCCCACCTTCGAACTGGTCGAAGAACTGAACGGCAAGGGTTTCCTGCACGCCACCCGGCTTGCGCGCGGGGTGGATGCATCCCGCTTCGATCCAGGCCTGCGCGACCCGTCGCTGCGCGCAGGCTGGGGGCTGCGTGACGATGATCTGGCCGTGATCCACGTGGGCCGGATCGCGCCGGAGAAGAACCTGGACCTGGCCGTGCTCGCCTTCCGCGCCGTGCAGCGCGAACGGCCCGATGCCCGCTTCATCTGGATCGGCGATGGCCCGGAACGCGAGGCCCTGGCGTGCGCGAACCCCGATTTCGTGTTCTGCGGCATGCAGCGCGACGAATCGCTCGCCCGGCATTTCGCCAGCGGCGACCTGTTCCTGTTCCCCAGCCTCAGCGAAACCTTCGGCAACGTCACCCTGGAATCCATGGCCAGCGGCGTGCCGGTGGTCGCCTTCGACTACGGCGCCGCACGCGAACACCTGCGCAGCGGACTGAACGGCATGGCCGTGGATGACAGCACCGCCTTCATCGCCGCCGCGGTGGCCTTGTCGGCGGACGACGCGCGCCGCCTCCGGATGGGCCACGCGGCACACGAGGCCGTGCTCCACCTACAGCCCGACCGGGTGGCCGCCGATTTCGATGGATTGCTTGCCCGGCTCGCCTACATGAGGAGGCACCATGTCCACTTTTCCGCCGCGTGAACCCATGCCGGCGCGCGAATGCGAATGGTGTTTGCGCGCCAATCGTTGGGGCGAATGGGACGGACTGCGGCGTTTCTTCGCCATCGTCAGCCGCCTGGGCGATGGCGTGTTCTGGTACGCGCTGATGGTCGCACTGGTCGTGCTGGACGGCTGGAAGGGGCTGGCGGCGTCGGCACACCTTGCCGCAACCGGCGTGGTCGCGTTGAGCCTGTACAAGGGCCTCAAGCGCTGGACCAGGCGGCCCCGGCCCTTTGCCAGCGACGCGCGCATCCGTGCCTGGGTCGCCCCGCTGGATGAATTCAGCTTTCCGTCCGGGCATACCCTGCACGCAGTGGCCTTCAGCACCGTCGCCATCGCCCATTACCCGGCGCTGGCATTCCTGCTGGTGCCCTTCGCCGCCTGCGTCGCCGCTTCACGCGTGATCCTGGGCCTGCACTATCCCAGCGACGTTGCGGCCGCCACCGCGATTGGCGCGGTGTTGGCTTCCGTCTCGCTGTGGCTGGTTCCCGCGGGTAGCCTCTGAGCCGCCGCCCAACCAGGACCACGCACCGGGCCGCGCGCCGCGTCTAGCGTGTGGGAGCCCCGTCGAAACCCCACAGCTTTGCCCGCTCGATCGACGGCATGCGTCCCGCCCCAGTCCCGGTCATTGGCCACCTGCGCCCGCGCGCGGCCACCGTCCGACCATGCATAGACGATGCGCCGGCGCACCGGAAACACCGCCAGCCAGGCGCCGCCCCCGATCCGACGGGTCAGGCAACCGACTCCGGAAGGCAGCAGCCGCCATGCTTCGTAGCCATCCGCGCCTCGTCCCGGCAGGCCGCCACGTGCCTGCCGGGCGCCATCGAAATACGCCGCGCCCTGCGCGGCGATGCCATGGACCGCCTCGTCGTCCAGCGACAGCACCGCCACGCCGCTGGCAGTTCCGCACAACGGCAACGGAGACAACCATCGCAGGCCGCAGGCCACGACCGCCTGCGGCAGTACCTGCGACACCCGGCGGTAGAGCCGCAGGCGCAGGCTCATTGCGCCGCTCCATCGCCCTGAGCAGGGGCAGCGGCCGTTTCACTCTTGCCGCCCATCTCGTACCAGTCCACCTTGCGGGTGATCCACATGACCGCCGCCAGGATGCCGAACAGCAGCAGCGACCCCATCAACAGCGCGTTGTCCTCGGATACCAGCAAACCGTAAAGCACGCCGTACAGGACCGTCAGCAAGGCCGCGAAGCCGGCGGCCCGCCAGCGGCTTTTCAGCACGCCCGACAGGTAGACGAACTGCAGGCCGATGCAGGCCGCCGCGGACACCAGGTACGCCTTCCAGAACGCGATGTGCTCGGACAGGCTGAGCAACAACAGGAAGAAGATCGCCAGCGCCAATCCCACCAACAGGTATTGCAGCGGATGGATAGGCAGCCGCTTGATCAGTTCGAACAGGGCGAAGGCCACGAAGGTCAGCACCACGAACAGGATGCCGTACTTGCTGGCGCGGTCGGCCTGCGTATACACGTCCACCGGATCGACCAGGCTCACGTCGATGCTGTCGATGCTGGCGCCGACACGGTCGCGCCGGGTCAGCAGACCCCGTTGCGACTCGCCGAGTTGCGTCTGCGCCGCGCTCGCCAGCGAAGAGATTTCCCACTCCGCATCGAAGCCACTTTCGGAAATCGCGCGCGTGTTGGGCAGGAAACGACCGCCGAACAACGGGTGCGGCCAATCCGAATGCAGCATCACGTGGTTGGCGTCGGCCACCGGCGCAATCCCCAGCGTTTGCGTGCCGGCCAGGGTCAGCTCCATCTCCAGCCGGCTGGCCGGCAAGGCGCCCCCGTCATGCGGCACCGCCGTCCGCATGCCGGCCATGTGATTGGACAGCGCGCCCGTGCCCGCCTCCAGCGTCAACGGACGGCCATCCAGTTTCAGCATCGGCGTGCCCACCAGTCCGCGCACGTCGGCCACGCCCATCACCAGATAGGGTTCGCCGTATTCGCGACTGGCGTCGCCCGGCCCCGCGGCCTCCGCAACGGGCAGCTCGTCGAATTCGGCCTGCAAGCGCGCATCCAGTTCGAACACGCGCACGTTGTAGAGCCCGATCCTGCGCGTGTCCGGCTTGATGCCGCCCTCGATCCGCAAGGTCCTGGGCGTCTGCCGCAGATAACCCTCGGTCACTTCCTCGCGGACTTGCGGACGGCCATCGGTACCGATGCTGCTGACCTTGCGGACTTCCTTCCATGGCACCACGCGCAACGGACCCACCAGCTGTTGCGGTCCCGCCATGCTCTGCGATACCCGCTCCACCGCCTGCGCGCGGTACCGCTCGCGGTCGTGGATGACCCCGCGGATCAGCAATAACGGAATCAGCAACAACAGCACCAGACCACCGATGGTCAGGAACCGCAACAACAGGCGTAACGATTTCATGCACTTTCCCCGGGTTGAACACGGGGCCAAGTCTGGAGCGACGATGTGAGGACGCCACGGGCGCAATTTGAAGTCTGTGTGAAGTCCGCCCGTTCAGGCCAGGGGCAAGGTCAACACCGCCTCCGCCCCGCCGCCTTCCCGGTCACGCAGGAGCACATCGCCTCCGTGCAGGCGCGCAACCTCGCGCACGAACGGCAATCCCAGGCCTGAGCTTCGCAGTCCGCTGCCCGGGCGGGCCAGCGAATAGAAGCGTTCGAACACGCGCCCGGTCGCATAATCCGGCACACCCGGTCCCCGATCGCGCACGACGATGGCGATCCTGTCCGCCATCGTTTCCGCCGACAGCGACACCCGGCCGCCTTCCGGTGAGAAGGCAATGGCATTGTCGATCAGGTTCGACAACGCCTGCCGCAGCAGGAAGGGGTCGCCATCCACCGCCAGCGGGCGCGGCACGGGCTCGGTTTCCAGCGCCACCTTCGATGACGCCAGTTTCGCCTCCTGCATCTGCGCCGCCTGCACCAGCAAGGCGCCCGCATCGATGCGCTCGCGGCGTTGCAGCCAGCCATGCTGCTCCACTTCCGCCAGCGCCAGCAGCTTGTCGATGGTTTCGGTCAGGCGTTGTTCCTGACTCTGGATATGGCGGGCGAAGCGCCGTCGGTCGGCTTCGGGCAAAGGCTCCTGCAACAACTCCGCCGCGCCGCGGATCGCCGCCAGCGGACTTTTCATTTCGTGGGTGATCGACTGCACGTACTGCTCCACGTAGGCCTTGCCTTCCAGCTTGCGGCGCATCGCCTCCACCGCCTGGCCCAGCTCGCCGATCTCGTCGCGGCGCGGCGGCGGCGGCGCGACCGGCTCGCCCGCGCTGACCGCCTGCGCATAACGGTTCAGCCGCTTGATGCCCAGCACCAGCCAGCCGCTCATCAACAACCCGACCAGCGCCGACAGGCCGATCAGCCAACCGCCCTTGCGCATGATGTTGCGCTGGCTGGCGGTGATGAACGGCTCGATGCTGCGGTTGGGCTGGGCCACGGTCAGCACGCCGATGATCCTGTCCCCGTCGCGGATCGGCGCGGCCACGTGCATCACCGTATGCTCCTTGTCGCCCTCGTTTTCCGGGCTGGAACGGGCGCCGTATTCGCCGCGCAAGGAGCGGTAGACATCGTTCCAGCGCGAATTGTCGCGACCGATGTCCCGCCCCTGCGAGTCGTAGACCACGATGCCGGCGGCATCGGTGATGGTGATGCGGTGGTCCAGCCGGCGCTTGGGGAAGCGCCAGACCCGGGCATTGAGGTCGCGCTGCTGCACCTCGGCCATCGAACGGGCGAAATCGCCCTCGGCAATCCGCCCATCCTTCATGTCGCCGGCCGCCAGCACCGCCAGCACGTTGGCGGTGTCCACCAGGCTGGATTCCATCGCTTGGCGCACGCCGGGCTTCACTTCGTTGACGAACACGCGCATCACGAAGAACGCGGCCAGGCCGACGATCAGGAAGAACCCCAGGAACAGGCGCCCGCCGATGCCCATCTCAAACCTCGATGGCGTAGCCGATGCCGCGATGGGTGCGGATCGGATCGACGGCTGCGCCCGCCGCGCGCAGCTTCACACGCAGGGTCTTGATGTGGGTGTCCACGGTGCGGTCCATGCTGTCGGCCTCACTGTCCCAGCCGCGCTCCATCAGTTGCGCGCGGCTGAGGATGGCCCCGGGACGCTGCAGCAGCGCGGCCAGCACGGCGTGCTCGTAGCGGGTCAGGTCCAGCAGTTGCCCCCGGTAGCGGATCCGGTGGCCGTCCGCATCCAGCGCGAACTCCCCGCGCGCGAGCCAGGCATCCGGCGCGATGCCGGTTTGCGCGCGCCTGAGGCGGGCGCGCACCCGCGCCACCAGTTCGCGCGGGGAGAACGGCTTGGCCACGTAATCGTCGGCGCCCAGTTCCAGCCCCAGCACGCGGTCGATCTCGTCGGTGCGCGCGGTCAGGAAGATCACCGGCACGTCGCTGAAGGCGCGCACTTCCCGGCACACGTCGAAACCGGTGACGTCCGGCAGGCCCACGTCCAGCACCAGCACGTCCACGCCGCCCGCCCGCAGGCGCGGCGCCACCTCGCGGCCCAGCAGGCAGTGCTCGGCCGCGATCCCTTCGCTGCGCAAGGCATACAGCACGGTATCGGCGATGGCGGGCTCGTCTTCTGCGATCAACACGGTCGGCATGGCCGCAAGCATAGTCGCCGTGCCGGCCCTGCGGCTATGCTGCCCCCATGAACTACCGCCATGCCTTCCATGCCGGCAACCATGCCGACGTGCTCAAGCACATCGTGCTGCTCGCCCTGATCGATGCCCTCAAGCACAAGGAGACGCCGTTCTTCGTGTTGGATACCCACGCCGGGCGCGGACGCTACCTGCTGGGCGGCCATGAAAGCCGCCGCACCGGCGAAGCGGAAGGCGGCATCTTCAAGCTGATCAGCCAGCCCGGCCTTCCCGCCGTGGTGGAGCGCTACCTCCGCGCCGTTGAAGCGGACAACCCGGTCGGGGCGCAACGTGCGAGTCCCTCGCAAAAGGCCGCACGTCCATGTGCGGGGATTCAAATAAAGCACTACCCCGGCTCGCCGTTGCTGGCCGCACAGGCGATGCGCGCCCAGGACCGGCTGGCCGCCTGCGAACTGCAACCGGAAGAAGCGGCCGAACTGAAAGCGCTGTTCGCCCACGACCCTCACGTCGCCGTGCACATGCGCGACGGCTATGCCGCCATCAGGGCATTGCTCCCGCCCAAATCAGGCGACACGCGGCTCGCCCGTGGCCTGGTATTGATCGATCCGCCCTACGAAGCCCAGGACGAAGAATATCCGCGTGTTCTGGCCGCGATACGCGACACGCTGGAGCGCTGGCCTGCGGCGACACTGGCGGTGTGGTATCCCATCAAGCAAAGGCGCAGCCTGCGGCCCTTCCATCGCAAGATCGCCCACCTGCCCTGCAAATCCGCCTGGACGGCCGAACTGCTGATCCGCCCCGACGATTCACCGCTGCGGCTCAACGGCAGCGGCATGCTGCTGGTCAATCCGCCCTGGCAACTCGACACCACCATTGCCGGAGCCCTCCCCGCACTCCAGGCGCTGTTGGGCGAAGCCGGCGCTTCCAGCCAACTGGAGTGGATGAAGCGGGAGGCCTGAGCAAACCCGTGCCTGTGCCCTGCAGCAACTGCCCGCATCCCCTGTGGCGTGGGAAAATATCCCCATGAACGCCCCCACGAAACGGCTCCCGCCCTGGCACGAACACTTCCGCCTCAGCAGTGGCCGGGTATTGCTGATCCGCCCCATCCGCCCGGAGGACACCGGCCCCATCGAGGGAGCATTCGCCCTGCTGGGACCCGAAGAAATCCGCCAACGCTTCCTGTTCGCGCTGAAGGAACTCACCCCCGAAACGGTGCAACGCCTTGCCCATCCCGATCCCGGGACCGAATTCGTGCTGGTGGCCGCCGAAGACGCGCCTGCCGGCGAAGCCTTGGTGGGCGCGGTCGCGCGCGCCGTCATCCGCCCGCGCTCGCGCGAAGCCGAATACATGATCCTGGTCAGCCATTTCATCGCCCACCAGGGGCTGGGCCGCCACCTGATGCGCCGGCTGGTGAAATGGGCCAGGTCGAAGAAGCTGGACCGCCTGTACGGCCATGTCCCGGACAGCAACACCCCCATGCTGCAACTGGCCGACTCGTTGGGTTTCAAGCGCATGCCGGAACCGAAATCCCCCGGCCTAGTGCGCGTAGTGCTGGACCTGAATGATGGACCGTGACACCGCGCAGCGATAGGCAGACCGACGTGCGGGGTGTCGGGGATGTGGGGTGCTGCGGCAAGCCCGGTGGTTCGCTCTCCCCGCGCGTTGCGACGCGTTTGTCATCACCGGTACGCATGGGTTCATGGGGCGCGGGACGTAGCCCCGACCTGCGGCTTGGGCGGTGTGCCCTGACCCGCTGCGCTAAAATGTGCGGTTCATGAAATCCCCATCCCTTCCCATTCCGCCACTGCCCCGGAGCGGCCAGCAGCGCGCCTGGTGGCGTGCGCCCGCCTCTCCCGCCGCCCTTGCCTGGTATCTGGCCCGCGCCGCCGAAGCTCACGACGGGCCGTTGCTGGTGGTCGCCCGCGACAACCACGGCGCGCACCAGCTGGAAGCGGACTTGCACACGCTGCTTGGCAGCGACGGGCCGTTGGCCGTGTTGTCTTTCCCGGACTGGGAAACCCTGCCCTACGACCAGTTCAGCCCTCACCCGGACATCATTTCCCAACGCCTGTCGGTCCTGCACCGCTTGCCCGCGCTCAAGCGCTCAGCCATCGTGATCGTGCCGGTGCAGACGTTGATGCAGCGCCTGCCCCCCCTGTCCCATGTCGTCGGCGGCAGCTTCGATTACGCGGTGGGCCAGCGGCTCGATTTCGACGACGAAAAGCGACGCCTGGAATCGGCCAGCTACCGGCATGTGCCGCAGGTGCTGGATCCGGGCGACTTCGCCGTGCGCGGCGGCCTGCTGGATGTCTACCCGATGGGCGCGGACCAGCCGCTGCGCATCGAGTTGCTGGACGACACCATCGATTCCATCCGCGCCTTCGACCCGGAAACCCAGCGCTCGCTGGACAAGACCGATGCCGTGCATTTGCTGCCCGGCCGCGAAGTGCCGCTGGACCCGTCCACGCTGGGTCGCGTGATGGACCTGCTGCGCGAGCGCTTCGACGTGGATACCCGCCGCAGCGCCCTGTACCAGGACCTGAAATCGGGGCTGGCGCCTGCCGGCGTGGAGTACTACCTGCCGCTGTTCTTCGAGAACGCGCAGAAGGAAGGAAGGCTCGCCTCCCCCGATCCCCGTCACGGCACCGCCACCCTGTTCGACTACCTGGCCGGCAACACCCTGCCGCTGCTGGCCGATGGCGCCAGCGCCGCCGCCGATGTGTTCTGGTCGCAGACCCGCGATCGCTATGAACAGCGCCGCCACGATCTGGAACGCCCGCTGCTGTCGCCGGAAGAGCTCTACCTGCCGCCGGACATGTTGCGCGAACGCCTGAACCAGTCGCCGCGCATCGAAATCTGCGGCGCGGAACATCCGCGCCACGCCGAAGCTCAGCCGCTGGGCGACCAACCGGTTCCCGCCCTGCCGCTGGCCGCACGCGAAGCCAGCCCCGGCGAGGCCCTGAAATCGTTCCTGGCCCACTACCCCGGCCGCGTGCTGGTGGCCGCCGATTCACCGGGCCGCCGCGAAGCACTGCTGGAAGTGATGCAGAGCGCCGCCCTGCAGCCGCGCACCGTCGCCGACTTCCCCGCCTTCCTGCAAGGCGAAACCCCGTTCGCGATTGCCGTGGCCCCGCTGGAAGACGGTTTCGCGCTGGATACCCCGGCCATCGCGGTGGTCACCGAGCGCCAGTTGTTCCCGGAGCGCGCCTGGCAGCCCCGCCGCGGCCGCCGCGCCGGGCGCGAGCCGGACGCCATCATCCGCGACCTGGGCGAACTGAGCGAAGGCGCGCCCATCGTCCACGAAGACCACGGTGTGGGCCGCTACCGCGGACTGGTGGCGATGGACGTGGGCGGCATGCCCGGCGAATTCCTCGAAATCGAATACGCCAAGGGCGACCGCCTGTACGTGCCGGTGGCGCAGTTGCACCTGATCAGCCGCTATTCCGGCGCATCGGTGGAAACCGCGCCGCTGCATTCGCTGGGTGGCGAAGCATGGACCAAGGCGAAGAAGAAGGCCGCCGAGAAAGTCCGCGACGTGGCCGCCGAACTGCTGGAAATCCAGGCGCGCCGCCAGGCGCGCGCCGGCCTGGCGCTGCCGCTGGACCGCGCCATGTACGAGCCCTTCGCCGCCGGCTTCCCGTTCGAGGAAACGCCGGACCAGCATGCCGCCATCGAAGCCGTGCTGCGCGACCTGCAATCCAGCCAGCCGATGGACCGCGTGGTCTGCGGCGACGTCGGCTTCGGCAAGACCGAGGTGGCCGTGCGCGCCGCCTTCGGCGCCGCCAGCGCCGGCAAGCAGGTGGCGGTGCTGGTACCCACCACCCTGCTGGCCGAGCAGCATTACCGCAACTTCCGCGACCGCTTCGCCGACTGGCCGCTCAAGGTCGAAGTGTTGTCGCGCTTCAAGACCGCGAAGGAAATCAAGGCCGAACTGGAGAAACTGGCCGACGGCGGCATCGACGTGATCGTCGGCACCCATCGCCTGTTGCAGGCGGACGTGAAGTTCAAGGATCTGGGCCTGGTCATCGTCGACGAGGAACAGCGCTTCGGCGTGCGCCAGAAGGAAGCGCTGAAGGCGCTGCGCGCCAACGTGCACCTGCTGACCCTGACCGCCACGCCGATCCCGCGCACGCTGAACATGGCCATGACCGGCCTGCGCGACCTGTCCATCATCGCCACGCCGCCGGCCAACCGCATGGCCGTGCAGACCTTCGTGACGCCGTGGGACGGCGCCATGCTGAAGGAAGCCTTCCAGCGCGAACTGACGCGCGGCGGGCAGGTGTATTTCCTGCACAACGACGTCGAAAGCATCGGTCGCATGCAGCGTGACCTGCAGGAACTTGTGCCCGAGGCCCGCATCGGCGTGGCGCACGGACAGATGCCCGAGCGCGAGCTGGAACAGGTGATGCTGGATTTCCAGAAACAGCGCTACAACGTGCTGCTGTGCACGACCATCATCGAGTCCGGCATCGACATTCCCAACGCCAACACCATCATCATGAACCGCGCCGACAAGTTCGGCTTGGCGCAGTTGCACCAGTTGCGCGGCCGCGTGGGCCGTTCGCACCACCGCAGCTATGCCTATCTGGTGGTGCCGGACAAGCGCAGCATCACCGTCGATGCGCAACGCCGGCTGGAGGCCATCGCCTCGATGGACGAGCTCGGTGCCGGCTTCATGCTGGCCACCCACGACCTGGAGATCCGCGGCGCCGGCGAACTGCTGGGCGAGGACCAGAGCGGGCAGATGGCCGAGATCGGTTTCAGCCTGTACACCGAACTGCTGGAACGCGCGGTGCGCTCGATCAAGCAGGGCAAACTGCCCGATGCCGATATCGGCCAGGAACATCGCGGCGCCGAGATCGAACTGCACGTGCCGTCGCTGATCCCGGATGACTACCTGCCCGACGTGCACACCCGCCTGACCCTGTACAAGCGCATCAGCAGCGCGCGCGATGCAGACGCATTGCGCGAACTGCAAGTGGAAATGATCGACCGCTTCGGCCTGCTGCCCGACCCGGCCCGACACCTGTTCGCCATCGCCGAACTGAAGCTGGCCGCCACCGGCCTGGGCATCCGCAAGCTGGACCTGGGCGAGAACGGCGGCCGCATCGTGTTCGACGCCAAGCCGGACATCGACCCGATGACCATCATCCGGATGATCCAGAAACAGCCGAAGCTGTATGCGATGGACGGTCCGGACAAGCTGCGCATCCGCATCCCGATGCCGGAAGCGGCGGACCGTTTCAACGCCGCGCGCGGACTGCTGGCCGCCTTGCGTCCCGGTTGAAGAACTGTGGACGGCCCCGCCCCACACTGGCATGGACCCCATCAGAGGTTGACGCTGAAACACGGCTCGGGCACAATTCCGCTTCTGATGCGCCCGTAGCTCAGCTGGATAGAGTACCTGGCTACGAACCAGGCGGTCGGGAGTTCGAATCTCTCCGGGCGCGCCAAAAACATGAAGCCAACGGACTACGGTCCGTTGGCTTTTTTGTTTTTCTTCTCCGCCACCGCTGTTCCGCACACGGACGAAATCCGGCCCCGATTGCCCTATGCTTGGGATTCGGCCTTCGCCGATCCAACCATGGAAAATCGCGAGGAACCCGCCATGACCCGTCTCACCGCGAAGGACTTCCACCCGGAACTGCTGGAACTCTACGATTTCTACGTCCACGGCAGGATCAGCCGGCGCGATTTCCTGGACCGCGCGGCGAAGTTCGCCATCGGCGGCCTGACCGCGGCAGGCATCCTCGCCTCCCTGAGTCCGGACTATGTGCTGGCGCAGCAAGTGCAGTTCACCGATCCGGACATCGTGGCCGAATACGTCACCTACCCGTCGCCCAATGGCCATGGCGAAGTGCGCGGCTATCTGGTGCGCCCGGCGAAGACGGAAGGCCCGTGGCCCGGCGTGGTGGTGGTCCACGAGAACCGCGGGCTGAACCCCTACATCGAAGACGTGGCCCGCCGCCTGGCCAAGGCCGGCTTCGTCGCGCTGGCCCCGGATGGCCTCAGTTCCGTCGGCGGCTACCCCGGCAACGACGACAGGGGCCGTGAACTGCAACAGCAGGTAGACCCGGAAAAGTTGATGAACGACTTCTTCGCGGCCTTCGAATACCTGCTCGCAAGCGATCTGACCACCGACAAGGTCGGCATCACCGGCTTCTGCTACGGCGGCGGCGTCTCGCATGCGGTGGCGGTCGCCTATCCCGAACTCGCCGCGGCAGTACCGTTCTACGGTCGCCAGGCCAAGCCGGAAGACGTGCCACGCATCAAGGCGCCGCTGCTGATCCATTTCGCCGAGAACGACCCGCGCGTCAACGAAAGCTGGCCCGCTTACGAGGAAGCCCTCAAGGCCGCCGGCACGGCCTACGAGGCCCACTTCTATCCCGGCACCCACCACGGCTTCCACAACGACTCCACGCCGCGCTACGACGAGGGGGCGGCGAAGCTGGCGTGGGAACGGACGATCGAATGGTTCGAGCGCCACTTGAGATAAACGGTATCCCGATCCTGGCGCCGGTTGCGGTTGCAGATACAGGAGCGGGCTTGTCCGCGACGGGCACCGTCGCGAAAAGCCATCGCGGCCAAAGGCCGCTCCTACGGGGTGGGGTTTGTAGGAGCGGGTTCACCCGCGATGGGGCTTCGCCGCACAGACTGATCGCGGCCAAGAGCCACTCCCGCTAACTGGCGGCGATGCCTGCGGATCGCTAAGCTCCGGCGATGACACGTACGCCCCCCGGCCTCCTGTTCAATACCGCCCATATCGAAATCTGGCCCGGCGGGCTGCTGCATGCGCGCGGCAACCACGATGCGCGCCTCCTTTCCCGCGCCACCGCCGTGTTGCGGCGCAAGCGCGACGGGCGCTACCTGGCCGCCCTGCTTCCGGAGGGCCTGATGCCGCTGGTGCCGCGACTGGGCCGCGAAACCGGCATCGACGCAGCGCTGGACGTTCTGGATACGCTGGGCCCGCAACCGGATCGCAACCGCGATCCGGACACCCTGGGACACCTACCGCTCGAAGGACTGGTGGAACGCCTGGACATGCTCGGACTGGACCACGGGTACGGCGAACGTACCGGTCTGGAGCTGGTGGCCGAACCGGTGGCTCTGGCATTGGCCGGCCACGACCGTTACCGGCGCCCCCTGTGGCTGACGCGCCGCGCCGCGACCGGCTGGGCCCGCATGCAGCAGGCCGCCCGCAACGATGGCATCGTGCTGGATGCCATTTCCGGCTATCGCAGCCACGACTATCAGTTGGGCATCTTCGAACGCAAATTCGCGCGCGGGCAAACCCTCGACCAGATCCTGTCGGTCAATGCCGCGCCCGGCTACAGCGAACATCACGGCGGCGACGCGCTCGACATCGGCACGCCCGACGAACCTCCCGCCGAGGAAAGTTTCGAGGCGACCCCCGCCTTCGCCTGGCTGTCCGCGCATGCCGGCGATTTCGGATTCGGCATGAGCTATCCGCGCGACAACCCGCACGGCATCGTGTACGAGCCATGGCACTGGCGTTGCACACAGTGATCCCGGACACGCGCTGTCCCTGGACATGACGAAGGGCGCCATGGGCGCCCTTCGATGCACTCAGGACAGGCGCTCCCCTTGACGGGAATCAGGCCAGCAACCTGGCCTTCTGCGCCGCGAACTCTTCATCCGTCAGGACGCCGCTCTTGTGCAACTCCGCCAGTTTCTGCAACTGCGCGATATTGTCGTCGGTCAGGCCGGCGGCCGGTGCCGCGGCAGCTTCGGCCGGCGCTGCGGGAGCCGCCTTCTTGCCCGAACCGGCAACCACCTGGGCGGTCTTGGTGATCACGGCGGTACGTGCCACGGTACCGAGCAGGCTGGGACGCTTGCTTCTCATTTCGTTCTCCTGTGAGGATGGTTCCGACTGGCGCCATCATGCCAGCTGGCGATGACCGAAGTGTTATCCATTCGTCGGATGCCACGCCACAGGCGCTGCCGCCCATGGTCGCGCCGCGACCGTCCGGCCATCTGCCGATCGCACGGCCTTATCGGCTGAAACGCTCGTGTTCGAGGAAGTGCAGGGTCTGCCGGACCGCCTCGTCGTCGTTGACGATGAAGGTATGGTTGACCGGCAGCACCAGGAAATCGGTCATCCCTTCCACCTGCGCGCTCTCGACCGAGACCTTGCCGTCGTTTTCGCCCGGTATCTGCGTGGCGAACCAGCCATCGAACGGAGTGCGCTCGTTGCCGGTGATGATGCCGAGCGGGAACTCCACCGGCCCCAGCCTGGCCGGGATGCCCTTCGGGCCGGTCACCAGCTGGCCGCCCGCTGGCCCGTTCATCCGGTCATAGAGCGGATTCCCGTACAGGAGGTCGGCGATTTCGCTGCCCTGGTTGGGTGGCGCCAGCATGACAACCCGGCCCAATTCCGGTACTTCATGCCCCGACAGGTAGTAGCGCAGCACCAGTCCGCCCATGGAATGGGTGACGAAGTTGATCGGCGTGGCACGCGCGCGGCGGCACTGCCGCACACCTTCCGGTACCGCCTGCGCAGCCAGTTCCTCGATCGGTCGCGAACGTGACGGATAGGAGATGTTGGCCACGTGGTAACCCTCGGCGCGCGCGGCGCGCGCGAGCTGGTCCATCGAGCGGTTCGTGCGTCCCAGCCCATGCAGCAACACCACGCAGGCCCTGCCGGGCGCCGAAGACTCGAGGCCCGGACCGCTGCCCGCCTGAGCGGCGGCATGGGCCTGCAATGCACACAACCACAACGCCATCGACAGCAATGGCGGCAATACGCGGATCTTCATGGGACAACCGAGAAATGGGGGAAGCCGGAATCTATCCTAGCGGCAACCATGGCAACGGGCCATGCTCCGGTGCCGGCCACTCAATCCTGCGAGCGCGGAACCGGCGTGCTGGCCTTGCCTTCCAGATCGGCAATGCGCCAGAGGTACAGGCTCGCGCAGGTGCGATAAGGCCCCCAGCGCTCGCCACGCGCCGCCAGTTCCTTCGGCCCAGGCATTTCCTCCAGCCCATCCACCCGTTGCGCGCCCTTGCGCACGCCCAGGTCATCGATGGGCAGGACGTCCGGGCGTCCCAGGCGGAACATCAGCATCATCTCCACCGTCCAGCGACCGATGCCCCGCACCGGTACCAGGGCCGCCACGATTTCATCTTCATGCATCCAGGCCATCTGCCGTGAAGTAGGGATGCTCCCCTGCTCCTCCCGTGACGACAGGTCGCGCAAGGCGCGCAGCTTGTTGCCGGAAACCCCGCAAGCGCGCAGCGATGCGTCGTCCAGCCGGCCCAATGTTCCGGCATGCAGGCGATGGCTGCCGATGGCCGCCTCCACCCTTCCCACGATGGTGGCGGCCGCCTTGCCGCTGAGCTGTTGGTAGAGGATGGCCCGGGCCAGCGCATCCACCGTATCGAAGGGCTTGCGCCAGCCAGGCGGCGGGCCGATGGGTCCTATCCGTTTCATCCACGCTCCCAGCGCGCGGTCGCGCTGGCGGAGATGGTCGAAGGCCGCCTCCGTGTCGAAGCCGCGCGGGTAACGAGCCATGCCGCGCCTCCGCCGCCTTATCGCCGGAGGGCGTCGATGGCCCACAGCGTCCAGCCGCAGATCATCGAAATGCCGCCCACGGGCGCCAACCCTGTCGCGACGCCGAAGAAGGCATTCAGTACCAGGCTGCCCGAAAACAACAACGTGCCCAGCAATATCAGGTACAGGGCCGTCCTTCCCAATCCACGCGTCGTCCCCGCGGACAGGGCCGCCAGCGCAATCCCGTTCCCGAATGCGAACAGCGCGGCCGTCTGCAGGTTGGATTGCAGTTGCGCGTCGCTCATCCCATGCGCGGCATAAGCCGACAGGGCCACCGACAACGCCGACAGCAAGCCTCCCGCAAACGCCAGCAACGAGGGACCTCGCCCGCGACGCGGCTGGTAGCTCATGATCCTGCCTCCCGGATACCGCCCGGACAGCCAGTCCCGGAAACGCAACGCGCCGCATCAGCGGCGCGTTGCGTCGGACACTGCATGGCGCTCACGCCACGGCCCCGTGCTTACTGCTTGATGGCCCAGAACACTTCGAACTCGCCATCGGCCATGAACGAATCGTCCACGCCCTTCTTCCAGGACTCGTACGGACGGTCGACCACTTCATGTCCGGCCGTCACCGCCCAGGCGCGCAGCGAATTGCGCACGACGTCCAACTCGGCCATGTAACCGGTGTAGTTGGCGGCGGCCGACTTGCGGGGCTCCAGGTGGACGTGTTCCACCGGTGTGTCGGCCACATTGACCTTGAGCGGCTCGGAGCTTCCTTCCTTGGCATCCTTGCGGCGGACCGGCTGGGCCACGTCGAAGGCGTACTTTTCGGTCCCGAAATCGGTGGTGATGATGCGCAACGGACCCGCGGCTTCCAGGTTGTTGGATTCCATCACCCGCTTGATCCATTCCAGGTTGGAGTTGATCTGGCCCTTGATGACTTCGTTGTTGCGGTCGATGTTGCCGGCGTTGACCACCAGCAGGTCCTCGGCGGGCAGGTCGACGATGCGCAGGTCGCTCAGGGTGGTGCCGGGGATGCGATAGTCGAAGTTGGGCACCGTGGACAGCATGTTGCTCAGCTTGCCCAGGCTGCCCTTCATCGAATCGCCGATGTTGCGGCCCACGTACATGCCCATGTAGCGGCCAAACAGGTTCCAGCCGTAATCGATGTCGTAGGTCTGGGTGATCTTGACGTTGCGGTCGTTCTTGCCGGTGGGTTCCAGCGTGAACGTGCTGCGCTTGTTGTCGCCCACCTTGGAGTCGGTGATGGCGAACACGATCCTGCCCGGGTTGCCGCCCAGTTCGGATTCGCGGCTCTCGGTGATCTCCCAGCTGCCCTGGCTGTAGTACCTGATCGGCGAATCGTAGTCCACGCGCGCGCCAACGCCGGTATGCCCTTCGCTGCCGCCGGAATACTTCAATTCGTCGGGGTCGCTCGGGATCAGCGCATTCCAGTCCTTGAGCCTGCGCACATTGTTCAGGGTGTCGTGGACGATGGTCATGCGCCGGTTGGTCTCGACGCTCTCTTCCAGGTGGCGTTGCGACGGCAGCACAAGACCCACCAGCAGGAACAGTGCGAAAACGATCGCCAACGCAATCAGGAACTCGAACAAACGGGTCATTCAGGAATCTCCGGGGCTGATGCCGCAGGCTGTTGAAAAAAGCGCAAGCGCGAATCCTAGCAGGCTTGACCGCCTCAGGTCAGCCCATCCAGCCCATGGATTCCCGAACAGCGGCCCATAAAACGAAATCCTAACCATCCGCCATGACACCGGGCCTGCCGTCCGGGACAGGATGAGGGGCGCCGCTTGCGAACCACCGGTTTGCGCGGACGCGAGCGCCCGCCGCGCTGCGGCGGGCCGGGCATCCTGTCGCTCAGACGAGCTGGAGCTCGAAGGCCTTCAGTACCGCCCTGGTACGGTCGCGCACGCCGAGCTTGGACAGGATGTTGGACACGTGGTTCTTGATGGTGCCTTCGGCCACTCCCAGCGAATTGGCGATCTCCTTGTTGGAGAAGCCGCTGGCCATCAGCCGCAGGATTTCGGTCTCCCGGTCGGTCAGGGGGTCCGGCCGGTCCAGGCTGACGAAGTCGTTGCGCATGTGTTCCAACCCCGACAGCAGGCGCTGGGTCACCGCCGGGTGCACCAGCGAGCCGCCTTCGGCCACCGCGCGGATGGCGCCGACCAGTTGTTCCAGTGAGACGTCCTTCAGCAGGTAGCCCTTGGCGCCGGCCTTCAGCCCGGCCAGGACCAGCTGGTCGTCGTCGAAAGTGGTCAGGATGATGGTCGGTGGCAACTGGCCGGCCGCGGAGAGGGTCTGCAGGGCCTCGAGGCCGGACATCACCGGCATCCGCATGTCCATCAGGACCACGTCCGGCCGGATCCCGGGAATCAACTCCACGGCCTGCCTGCCATCGGCGGCTTCGGCCACCACGTCGATGCCGTCGTCCAGCGCCAGCAACGATCGGATGCCCTGGCGCACCAGGTTCTGGTCATCCACCAGACAGA
>CAZLSG010000050.1:0-19140 GCA_964562135.1 uncultured Pseudoxanthomonas sp.
GATTCCATTGGCGTCTCCGTTCATTAGCGGTTTAGCGCCAGCTGCCTGTTGCTCGGTTGCGGCGGTCGCCGTGAGTGTATCATCGGTCCGATTTCATTCCGCCCCACTACGACGCCCCATGCACAGACTCCTGCTGATCGCCGCCCTCGCCTCGCTGACCGCCGGTTGCGGCGTGTTGTACAAGCAGCCCATCTACCAGGGTAATCTGCTCGAACAGACGGCCGTCGACCAGCTCCAGGTGGGCCAGAGCAAGCAACAGGTGCTGATCCTGCTGGGCACTCCGTCCATTGCCGACCCCTTCCATGCACAGCGCTGGGACTACACCGCCAGCGAGCGCACCAACCGCATCGGCAGCACCGACATCAAGAACCTGACCCTGCATTTCGAAGCCGACCGCCTGGTCCGCTGGGAAGGCGAATACTTCCCGGAAAACGATCTACAACTGAGCTCCGACGTGCGCAGGTTCGGGCCGAACCTGCCCAAGGACAAGAAGAAAGGCGGCCGCCGCTAGGCCTTTGGTTTGCCGGCCCGCAAGCGGCGGGCTTCCTTCGGGTCCATCGACAGCGGCCTGAGCAACTCCACCCGGTCGCCGTCACGCAATGGCGTGGCAGGCTCGGCGCGCACGCCGAAAATTGCGTATCCGGACATGTCATCCCCGGCGTCGAACCCTGCGGCCTCCACGGCTTCGGCCACCGTGGCGCCTTCGGCCAGTTCGATGCTGACTGATCGGTGCCGGCGCGGCCAGGCGGCAATGACTTCGACCTTCACCTCGCTTCACCCGTTCCGGTCGGCCACGCGCACGAAATCATCCACCATGCGGTCGGCAAGTCCTTGGAAACCCAGTGCGAACGCGGGCGCCAGCAACCGCGAGGCAGGTTCGAAATTCAGCGTCAGGGTTACCTTGCAGGCAGACTCGTCCAGGGCATGGAACTGCCACTCCCCGTGCAGGGCGCGGAACGGACCGTCGATCAGGTTCATGTCGATGCGGTGCGGCCTTTCCAGCCGGTTCTCGGTGGTGAACCAGGTGCTCAGACTGCCCAGCCCGAGATCCAGCCGGGCCACGATCCTGTCCGCTTCCGATTCCATCAATTGCGCGCCCTTGCACCAGTCGAAGCGGCGCGGATAGGCGGCAATGTCGTTGACCAGGTCGAACATGCGCGCGGCGGCGTGTTCGACCAGGGCGCTTCGGCGGATGGTTTGCATGCGGTTGCGGCGGACTCGCTTGAATTTGCGCCTTCGGCGACAATGGGCGGATGGCAAAGAAACCCGGCAAGGATAAGGCAAACAGCGGCGGCACGATCGCGCTGAACCGGCGCGCGCGCCATGAATACCATCTGGAACAGCGCTACGAAGCCGGTCTTGCCCTGCAGGGATGGGAGCTGAAGGCCATCCGCGCTGGCCGGGCCAACATCGGCGAGAGCTACGCCAGCATCCGCGACGGCGAAATGTTCCTGTTCAATTCCCAGATCACCCCGCTCATCCAGGCCTCCACGCACGTGGTGGCCAACGACCGCCGGGTACGCAAGTTGCTGCTGCACCGGCGCGAGATCGACGTGCTGGTGGGCAAGATCGAACGCGACGGCTACACGCTGATCCCCACCGCCCTGTACTGGAAGGCCAACAAGGTGAAGCTGGAAATCAGCCTGGCCAAGGGCAAGCAGGCCCACGACAAGCGCCAGGCGGGCAAGGACCGCGACTGGGCGCGCGAAAAGCAGCGCGTCATGCGCCGCCACAACCGGGATGCCTGAACGCTGGCGCATGCGGATTTCCGCGTCGCACGGATAGCCGCAACATGAAGCCAGCCGTACCACACGGTATGGGCGCACTTGTGGCGCCGGGCCCGCGTCCCTACACTGTGTGTGCTCAGCTTTTGGTCAACCTCACGCCCAAAACCTTGTTGTTCCCACATCAACCGGGGGTGCACTGGATTCGACGGGGGTCGCGAAATTGCCTGGCGCATGCCGAGGGGGCAGCTTTCCTCGTTAATCCAGCGGCAAAATCATAGTTGCCAACGACGACAACTACGCTCTCGCCGCTTAAGGCGTAAGCCCCGAACCCACTTGTGCCCGTGCTCGTGGATGTAGGGTCATTATCACGGAACCGGCTGTGACGGCTGCCTGTCAGTCATGGCTTGAACAAAACAGGCTGGTCCTTGGGTGCGCTTCGCACATCGTGCTGCCCCGGGACGAGACTCAACGATGAGCTAAGCATGTAGTGCCGGGAATGGAGTGCCTTCGGACGGCGGTTCGATTCCGCCCACCTCCACCATTTTTTTGATTCAACGCAAGCAGATCGATCCAGGCAAGCGCTTCGCGGAACGACGGCCACGGCGTGGTTTCAACGTTCCGCACCGCTGGATACACCGCCATCTCCGGCAGAAGCCGCGCAGGCACGACGACGGGCCCATGAGCAGCAAACCATCTTCTTCGGTTCACAAGCGCGCCGCCGGCACCGAGCAGGTGATCCCGTTGCGCCCGTTGCCGGGAGTGAGTCTATGCAAGCGGGGTGAACGCCGGGCGGAGAAAATACTGGATGCGGCCACCGAAGTGTTTGCGCAGAAGGGCTACCAGCACGCCAAGTTGAGCGAAATCGTCGCGCTGGCCGGCGGATCGTTGTCCACCCTGTACCGCATCTACGGCGACAAGGAAGGCCTGGTCAGCGCCATCCTGGAGCGCCGGCTGGACAACCTGGTCGGCGCGCTGGGCAGCATCCATTTCTCGCCGGGCATGCCGCCGGAAGAGGCGCTCCGCAAGACCGCGGTGCGCCTGGCCGAGGCGCTGGCCAAGCCCGATTCGCTGGTGGCCTACCGCATCGTGATTGGCGAAGGCCAGCAGTTCCCGCATCTGCGCGAATGGTTCTTCGAGCACGCGGTCGTCTCGGTGCGAGACACGCTGACGGCCTACTTCGAGCAGGAAATCGCTACCGGCCGCCTGAAACTGGCCTCGGCCGAAGCGGCCGGCATGCAGTTTTACGGGATGATCTTCAGCGACTTCGTCATCCGGGCGGCCAGCGGCTACATCACCGAGGTCGATCCGGATGAAATCCGGGAGCGCGCCCTGTTCGCGGTGGACCTGTTCCTGCGCGGTGCGCTGCCCCGCTGATCCGCGCCTGGATTATCCGGCCAGCCAGCGTGGCATCCATGGCCACCATCCGGATCCCGTCATCGCGTAACGGTCGGCGGCGCGCTCCAACGGGTTGCGCGCGCTGATCCCGCCGCACAGCAAATACAACGGCAGGAACAGCGGCCCCAGCACCATGTACTGGTAGACATGGGCCCGCTCGTGGTCCCCCAGCCTGACGTCGGGATGTTGGCAGTATCCCGCGCGATGTTCATAGGTGGCGCATCGTTCGTCCAGGCTGGCGCCGGTATGCAGGATGACGTTGCCGAACGTGATCGCCCCGCCCGGCCCCCATGGCCAATGCTGGAAAACCACGGCGGCTTCGTTCCTGCCCCAATGAACCCTGGCCCCTGCCCCCAGGCCGGCCAATCCCGCCGCCAGTCCGATCAGCGAATTCGGCAATGTCCACAGCGCGCCCAGGGCATGCGCGGCAATCCGTCCGATGGAACGCATGGACATGCCCCGGCTCAGTCTGCCTCCGTGGGCATCAACAGCCACAGGATCAGGTAGATCAGCAACCCCGGGAAACCCGCCGAGCACACCGATGCGATGACGAAGATCAGCCGCAGCAGGTTGGAGCTCCATCCCCAGCGGTGGGCAATGCCGCCCAGCACGCCGGCAATCATGCGGTCGTTGAGGGAGCGCGAAAAAGGCTTGGTTTCTTCGGTCATGGCGGCGGCTTCCCGATCCCGTGGACAGGCGCAGTCTAGCGCTTCGCCGGGACTTGGGAAGCGGCTTGCCCGTCCCTAGCGGGCCCGTTTCGCCAGCCAGTCGTGGATGGCGGTAGGCACCTCGCGCTGGGCGCGGCTGGAGACATAGATGCCGATGTGCCCGCCCTTGAAGCTCAGCTCGGTGTAGTCGCCGGTACCCGCCACCTTGGCCAGGGCGCGCGAGGCGTCGGGCGGCACCAGATGGTCCTGTTCGGCATAGATGTTGAGGATGGGCATGTCCACGAAGCCCAGGTCCACCGGCTCGCCATCGATCTCTATGCCGCCGCGGATGAAGCCGTTGCCCTGGTAGAACTGTTTTATGAACTGGCGGAAGGCTTCGCCGGCCAGGTCGGGGGAGTCGAAGATCCATTTTTCCATGCGCAGGAAGTCCTCGATCGCCTTGCCATCGTCCAGGATGTCCACCAGGCCCAGGTACTTCTGCAGGTTCAGCCGGAACGGTTTGAGCATCAGGTAACAGGCGTTCATCATGTCGGCCGGCACGTTGCCCAGTGTGTCGACGAACAGATCCACGTCCATGCCCTGCGTCCAGTGCGACAGCATGTTGTCCGGCGTGTGGAAGTCCACCGGCGTGACCATGGTGATCAGGTTCTTGACCTTCTCCGCATGCAGGGCCGAATAACAGAGCGAGAACGCCCCGCCCTGGCAGATGCCCAGTACGTTGATGGCATCCAGCCGGTGCTTTGTCCGGATGTAATCCACCGCGCCGTCGATGAAGCGGTTGATGTAGTCGCCCAGGTCCAGGAAACGGTCGGAACGGTCCGGGTAGCCCCAGTCGATGATGTAGACGTCTTCGCCGAGTGCCAGCAAGCGCCGGACCAGTGAACGGTCATCCTGCAAATCCACCATGTAGGGGCGGTTGACCAGCGCGTACACGATCAGGATGGGCACTTTCGCGGTTGGCGGTTCGCTGCCGACGAAGCGATACAGCGCCACCTTGCCGTCGCGCCACACCTCCTGCTTGCCGGTGGCGCCATAGTGGACGTTTTCCACTTCGGGCAGCGTCCTGAGGCCGGCCGTCAGTTTCTGCTGCATGACCATGGCTTCATGCAGCAAGTCATCGGGCGTGATGTTCAGCGGACCGGTCATTTGCGTGCTCCGCGCTTGCCGTTACGCGATTTGCGCTGGGCGCCTTCCCGCTGGCCATCGTCGTCCCTGCCGGCGATGTTCCTGGCAACCCAGTCCTTCATGGAAACCACGTTGGCCGGCGTGGCGGCAACGGGGGCAGATGCAGGCTTGCCGACGGCAGGCGCGCGCTTGCGGGGCACAGCAGCCTTGTCAGCCGGAGTCTTGCCGGGAGCAGGCTTCGCCTTGCGAGTGGGCGGGCTTTTCCTGGATTTGGCCTCGGCCGCCTTGCGAGGTGCCGCAGGCGTACTGTTTTTGACGTCCACGCGTTTCGCCGCCTTTTTCTTCGCGACAGCGGACTTGCGGTTGACCGGCGCCTTGGCACGGGAAGGCGGTTTCTTGCCGGCAGCCACTTTTCCCGTGGACTTGGCCTTGGCGGCGACGCTCCTCTTCCGGGGTGAGGCCTTCTTTGTGGCTGCCGCCTTGGAAACCGCCGGCGTCGGGCTGGTCGGCAACGGGGACACGGCGGCAGCCGGTTCCTCTACAGTCAAGGGACCGGCAGGCAACGGAGTGGCGACCGGCCTGGCCCGCACGGCTGCCACCGGCTTGCCCTTCGCAGCGGCAAGCGAGGCTTTCCGCAACGCCCGTTCCAGCTCGGCAATCTTGCGATGCGCGGAGTCCACTTCGGTACGCGAGGGCATGCCCAGCAAACCGCAGAATTGCTCCACCTCGCGTTGCATGCAGCCGCGCAGCCGCATCTGGGCATTGGTCAGCGCGCCATAGACTTCGCCGAATTCGGGTGAAAGCGCCGATTCGGCATAGGCGTCTTCGGCGGCATCGATCCAGAGATCGAACAGCGCGCGCACGCTGGTGAGTTGCTTCTCGGGCGCTTCGTGCTCGGCGAGCTTGCGCTCGAACAGTTCGAAGGCCCGCTGCGTGGCCTTGGCCATCAGCCGGTTGAATTCGTCGTTCCGCTGCTGGTACTCGTCCTGGGCCAGCGCCAACTGCTGCCAGCGCTCCTGGTGCTCGCGGCTCAGCCCGAAGGTGGGCAGGTGCAGCCACTTGGAGCGCTCGCGACGCAGCGACTCCACGAAAGGCATCGCCTGCGTGATCCATTCGTCCAGCCCGGCATGCTGCCCGCCGCCGCGCATTGCGCGGATCATCTCCGGGAACAGGCCGGTCGCCAGGTTCTCGGCATTCGCGCCCAGGGCCTCGCGCCAGGCCTGGCCGATCTCGGCAGCATTGCCCTGGACGCCGGCGAATTGCGCCGCCACCTGCTGCATGCGGCCATACCAGTCGCTGGCCTGGGCATTGAACCGCCCCAGCACATCGGTGACGGGGCCCTGCTGGCCGGGCACCAGTTGGGACCACCACTGGACCGCCTGTTGCCAGTCGGGAGCCGCGTTCATTCCCAGGCCCGCCCCCGCCTGCCGGCGCAGGTTGTCGCCCCAGGCGTTCCAGTATTGCCGGGCCAGCGATTCGAAATCACCCGGCCATTGCGTCGAAAAGCTGCTCATGCACCCTCCGTTTCCGTTTCGATTCTAGCCGGCAACACCGCGGCCTGCATTACCGGCTTTGGTCGATGACGGATGGCGTGGCGATCTCCGCGGAGCACATGGCGGAGTTTCAAAGTTTCGGGATGCGCAGGGTCCGGCTGATCATGAGCGTGCCGGAAACCGCGAACATGAGGACCAGCGGATGCAGTTGCCACGGCCCCAGTTGCCAGGCGCCCAGCCATAGCTCCTCGCCGATCCTTCCGCGCACCGTGACCACGGCCAGCACCACCACCAGCACCAGGCTGGTGGGGATGGGCGTGCCCTCGAAGTGCTTCACCTTGCCTGCCTCGTCCGACAACGACGCGGCGGTGACGTTGTAGCGGGCCAGGCGGCTGACCCCGCAGGCGACGAAGTAGGACAGCACCATCCAGTCCCAGCCACCCTGCATGCCGCAGGCGTAGGCCAGCGCGGCCGGAGCCACGCCGAAGGAAATCACGTCGGCCAGCGAATCCAGTTCGCGCCCGAGCGGCGAGGACTGCTGCCGCCAGCGGGCAATCCGCCCGTCCAGCACATCGAACACGAAGGCCAGCGGAATCAGCGCCATGCCGATCAACAGGCCACGCGTCATGCCGTCCTGCAGGAAGCGCATCGCCGCAAAGATCGCGCCGGTGCCGCATATCGCATTGGCCAGGGTGAACCAGTCGGCCAACTGGAAATCACGGATCAGGGAAAAATGACGTGACATGGGCAAAACCGGGGATGGGACCGCTACAGGGTAGCCTGCCGCGGGCCCGCCAGTGAAGACAGCGGCATCCCGCCGCCGCCGGGCGCCTTCACTCCGGAATCGACAGGTGCTCCCGTTGCACCGCGCCGGCCCCGCGCGGCACGGGTTCGATCACGACATCGACCGGCCTTGCCACGGTACGTCCATCGAGTTGCGCTGACACGTGGTCAAGCCCGGCATAGACGTAGGGCAACATGGCCACGTAGCGGGCGCCATAGGCCGGCAAGGCCAGGAAACCATCGAAATGCTGGGCGTGCCTGATTTGCCAGTAGCCCACGTCGCGACCTCCGGACCGCGCCGCCGCCACGTAGGGGGTACTGCTGAACGCCGCCGGCACCAGCCCGTCGTCCAGTCCATGGATCACCAGCACCGGCAAGCCCTTGCGCGGCAGGCCGGCACGGGTGGCGGCAACGCCCTCGTGGAGCGAATCCCGGGCGGCGCCCTTCGCATCCCACAACCCGCGCAGGCATTGCAGCCCTGCCAGCGTTAAATCCGGCGGCGACAACGTGGGATCGATGATGCCCACGCCGGCACCCGGCGGAATGCCGCTGGCATCGGCCCACCAGGCCGCGCGCTCGGCATCGGTGGCCGGACGCGCGGAGAAATCGGCATTCTGCGCGGCGAAGGCATGGCCGCAGGGGTGTCCGCCCACGCCATGCCGGCCATGGGCCGAGGCATAGGTCACGGCCACCGCGCGCCACAGGTCGAAACCCACGCTCAAGGCGCCCGCCACCAGCGCCTCGTCGGTCCAGCCCGTGGCGTGCATGCGCGCGCGCGCGGAAGCCGCCTGCGCCTGCGCGTCCTCGCCCTCGACCAGTCCTGCCGTCTTCAGGGAAGCGCAGCGCAAGGCCCACAACGGTTCGGCCTGATCCCGCAGCGGCGGCTGCGGCAAGGCATCGGCCGGAAAATCCAGCAATGCGCACGGCATCAGCAAGGCCGCTTCGGTGGTGTAGTCGTAGAGCGCGCGGCCACCATGTCCATCGACATACACGTTCGGTTCGCCGGCCACCACCGCGTCCAGCCAATCGCCCTCCAGTTCGGCGGCGCGCAGCACTGCGCCACCACCGTTGGAAATGCCCACCGCGATCACCCGGGTGTTGGCGAAGGTGAACGGCGCGGCTTCGGGGTGCGCGGCCTCCAGCGCGGACAGGGCGAACTCCGCCGCCTGTTTCACGTGCCTGCCCCAATCCGCTTCCGGGTTGTCCTGCGAATGCGCGTGCTTGAACGCCACGCCACTGGCTCCCGTCGGTGCGTCCGGCACGAAGGCCAGTGCTTCGCCCACGTCGCCACGGGTTCCATCCAGCCGGTTGCCGGTCTGCGTGTCCAGGTCGAAATAATCGGTGCCCGCGCCCTTGTCGGTATAGGCCACGGCGCAACCCTTGGGCAGGCCCCAGGCGCCGGCCACGGCAATGGAGCCGTAGATGCCTCGCGAACCGGACGATGCCGTCACCACCACGCAGCGTTTGGTGTTGTCGAAGTTGTCCGGGACCTGCGCCAGCACCCGGTGCGGATGCCGCGTCCCCGGCACCGTGGCAAATGCCGAATATTCCCGTCCCGGCACTGGCGTCGCGCTGCCGTAGACCTGGCCGTAGCCACCGGTCAGGGACAGATCGGCGATGCCGCGCCAGTTGGACCAGATGGCGCGCCGGCGCAATTCTTCCGGCGCGGGCCGCGCAGCGTCGGCGAACGCCGGCGGCAGCATCCCGCGCAAGCCTTCGATGCCCAATCCGGCAGTCAGCAGGTCGTCGTTGCCGCGATGTACGGTGACGCGTTGCGGTTCGATCAAGGCCGGCCCCTTCGCCGTGCGTGATGGCGACGTGCCGCAAGCGGCCAGCAACGCCGGGAAAAGCACCGCGCAAAACAATGGCCGCATCATAGTCTTTCCATTCCTCCGGTTCATGCCGCGAAGCTACCCTGTTGCATCGGCACGGACATCGTACTTTGGTACCACGCAGCGTATACGGTTACCTGCTAGGGTGGGGCCTTCTCCCCCGCAATCCCGATCACGTCATGACAGAGCATTTCCTCCACGGCCGCACCGCGCTGGTCACGGGCAGCACCTCCGGCATCGGGCTGGCCATCGCCCGCGCCCTGGCGCAGGCAGGCGCGCGCGTGGCCATCAACGGGCTGGGCGACGCGGCCCAGATCGAAGCCGCGCTGCAGGCGGTGCGCGATGCCGGCGACCCGCACACCCGCCATTTCAACGCCGACCTGCGCGACCCCGGGCAAATAGAAACCATGCTGGCCGACATCCAGGCCTGGTCGCCCATCGACATCCTGGTCAACAACGCCGGCATCCAGCATGCGGTGCCGCTGGAGCAGATGCCCACGGGCCGCTGGAACGACATCATCGCCATCAACCTGAGCTCGGCCTTCCACACCATGCGCCTGGCCCTGCCCGGCATGGCCCAGCGAGGTTTCGGGCGTGTCATCAACATCGCGTCGGTGCACGGCCTGGTGGCATCGAAGGACAAGGCCCCCTACGTGGCCAGCAAGTTCGGTATCGTCGGCCTGAGCAAGGTCGCGGCGCTGGAATACGCCGCCGTGGGCAGCCGCGACAGCGGAGGCGTTACCGTCAACTGCATCTGCCCGGGCTGGGTGGAAACCCCGCTGATCGAACCGCAGATCGAAGCGCGCCGCGATGGCGGCTCGCGCGAGGATGGCGTGCGCTCCTTGCTCGGTGAAAAGCAGCCCAGCCTGCGCATGTCGCTGCCAGAGGACATCGGCGCCACCGCGGTATGGCTCTGCCGCCGCGAAGCGCACAACACCACCGGCGCCTCCGTGCCCGTCGACGGTGGCTGGACCGCGCAATAATCCAAGGCCATGCCCACCCTGCTGATCGCCGACGACCATCCGTTGTTCCGCGCCGCCCTGCGCGGCGCGGCAGCCGATGCCGTGGCGCAGTTGTCGGTGCTGGAGGCCGAATCCCTGGACGATGTGCTGCATGCCCTGGAGACCCACGGCGACATCGACCTGGTGTTGCTGGATCTGCACATGCCCGGCAACCACGGACTGGCGGGACTGGCGGCGATCCGCGCACAGTATCCGGCGGTGGCGGTGATCGTGGTATCGGCCAACGACGATCCCCGCGTGGTCCGCCGCGCGCTGGACCACGGCGCCGCCGGCTACCTGCCCAAGAGTTCGGGCCTGGACGAGTTGCGCGATGCCATCCGCAGCGTGCTGGCCTGCGAACAGTGGCTGCCGGTGCCCTTGCGCGCCGCCGTGGCCAGGGCCCAGTCCTCGGCGCATGACACCGAACTGGCCGCCCGCCTGGCCAGCCTGTCGCCGCAACAGTTCCGGGTACTGACCTTCGTCGCCGAGGGCTTGCTGAACAAACAGATCGCCGATCGCCTGGATGTGCAGGAGCGCACGGTGAAAGCACACCTGAGCGCGATTTTCGACCGGCTTGGCGTCCGCAACCGCACCCAGGCCGGCGTGGTATTGCGCGAACTGGAACTCAGCGACCCCAGCCGGCAACTGGAAGCCTGATCTCCGACCTCTCCCCGGATGCCGGGCTGGTCATTTTTTCGTCATGCACTCTCGGCGCCTTGCCGCGCAAGGCATGGACAACTTTATCCACAAGCTTGTCCGGCAATCATCCACATGATCTGTGGACAGATTGCCGCAATCTTCTCCCGGCACCCGGCTCTCCACTCCGGCACAGCGTTTGCAATGCAATCCCTGACCTGCCGCCCGCGCGGATCAGACCCTGGAAAACGACCAGGACTGCATCCGGCCATCCCGGTACGGCATCACGCCATGGAACGGGCGCGGATCGGCATCGAACACCAGCGGCAGGAAATGGCGGTCGCCTTCCCACATGGGCAGGTCCATCACCTTGTCCACGTCCACCCATTCCAGCGTTCCCTCCGGATTGGATTGGAAAGGCGTGCCGGTGTAGGCCGTGACCAGGAAGATGAAACCCAGCCAGTCCTCGCCCTGCTTGCCGAAACCGGGCCAGCTCAGCGTGCCGCGCAAGGCAAGCCCGCCGCATTCGATGCCGGCTTCCTCGCGGATTTCGCGGCGCATCCCGCTGGCCACGTCTTCCTCCGGTTCCAGCTTGCCGCCCAGTCCGTTGTATTTGCCCAGGTGCTGGTCGTCCGGCCGCGCATTGCGGTGGATCAGCAGGACCCGGGAACGATCAGGCGATAGCACATAGCCGAGCGTGGCGACGATCGGGGTATAAGGCATGGAACGAATTTCCCGCAGAAATGAGTCGCCATTTTATGGGTGATGCCTGCTGCGGCAAACGGCAGCAGGCAGCGTCTGTCAGTGCGTGGCGGCACGCGCCGACAGCAAGCGGTCCAGCACCGACTTCAAGGCCAGCGGGCGTATCGGCTTGGCCAGAAGGGTGAGGCCGGCTTCCAGCACGTTGCCGCGCACGGTTCCGGTCTGGTCCGCGCTCAGGATCAGGCAGGGGTGGGCGCCGAAACGCTGGCGCAGGTGTTCGGCCATGGCAACGCCGGTATCGCCATCGTCCAGGTGGTAGTCGAACAGCCAGGCATCGACATCCACCTCCGCAAGGATGGTTTCGGCCCTTGCGCGATTGCGGGCGTCATGCACCGTGCACCCCCAACTCTCCAGCACCTGCCGCAGTGCGGCCAGCGCCGCCGCATCGTTGTCCACGGCCAGCACGCTGCGTCCGCCGAGTCCCCGTTTTCCGGCGGTTTGGCCCAGTTGCGACGCGGGCGGAGCGATCCTGGCAAGCTCGACCGCGAACACCGAGCCCTGCCCTACCTTGCTGTGCAAGGACAAAGGCGCGCCCAGCAGGTGCGCGATGCGTTCGGCAATGGACAGCCCCAGGCCCAGCCCCTGCCCGCCCGAATCCTCGCCACGCCGGAATTCCTCGAAAATCACGCGCTGATCGCGCAGCGGAATCCCCACGCCGGTATCGTGCACTTCGATCCGCAAGCGGCCGCCCGCGATGCGCCGGACTCCCAGCAGCACCCCGCCCTTGCGCGTATAGCGCACCGCATTGGCGAGGAAGTTCTGCAGCACGCGCCGGAGCAGTTGCGGATCGGTGTGCACCCAGACGCGCGTGGGCACGTGCGAGAAGGCCAATCCGCGTTCTGCCGCGAGCACGCGGAACTCCGATGCCAGGGGTTCCAGCACATCGGCCAGCGGCAGGTCGCGCGGTTCCGGCACCAGGCCGCCCGCCTCCAGGCGCGACATGTCCAGCAATCCGGTCAGCAGGTCAGTAGTGGAGTCCAGCGCGCCGCGAACCTGTTCAACCTGCTTACGCTGCCTGCGTTCGGGCAACTGTTGCGCAAGCGCATCGACGAACAGGTGCGCCGCGTTCAAGGGTTGCAACAGGTCATGCCCGATCGCGGTCAGGAACCGGCTCTTGGCATCATTGGCATGCTCGGCCTCGCGCTTGGCGGTCTCCAGCAAGGCCGTGCGTTCCGCCACGCGCTGTTCGAGCGTCTCGTTTGCCTGCTTGAGCTCCTGCTCCGTCCTGCGCGATGCGGTGACGTCGGTATAGGTGGCCACGAAGCCGCCGCCCGGCATCGGGTTGCCGCGGATTTCCACGATGCTGCCATCCGGAAACACGCGTTCGGTCAGGTGCGGCGTGCCCATGCGCATGTGGGCCAGACGATGTTCGAGCGCGCGTTCGTCGCTTCCCCGGTGCGGCATGCGTTGCAGGGCCCAGCGGGTCAGGTCCGCAATGGGCTGGCCCACCTGCAGCAGGGATTCGGGAAAGCCGAACATTTCCGCATAGCGCCGGTTCCAGGCGACCAGGCGTTGCTCGCGATCGATCACGCTGATGCCCTGGCTCATGTTCTGCAATGCCGCTTCCAGCACCTGCTGGTTGAACAGCATTTCCTGCGAGACTTCGCCGACGATGGCGGCCACGGTATCCAGATCGCCGGTTTCGCGTTTTGCCGCATCCAGCAGCAGGCGCGCGGATGCCGAACCCAGCACCGCGGACAACTCACGTTCCATGCGCGCTTCGATCACGGCGGGCACGGGGCCGGTTGCCGACGCGCGGGCAAGCAATTCATCCACTCGCTCACGCGGCAGGAACCTGCGCCCCGCATCGCGCAGGGCCTCAAGGCCAAAGCCCCGGCTGCCTTGCTGCCGGGGCGCCTCGCCCCGCCAGGATGCCCACAGCACGGTCACCAGGCTGCCCACGAACAGGCATCCGCCCACCGCGCGGCCCAGGCGGCTCCATCCCGTCAACCCGATGAAACCATCCGGCGAAAGCCAGGCCAGGCCGAATGGGCCTTGAATCAGCCAATCAGGCGAGGTCCCGCGCATGTCCATGGCAGTCGGCAACAACAGCAACCATACCCAGGCCAGGAAACCCGCGGCAATGCCGGCAATCACCGCCCGGGGCGAGGTCTGCGGCCACCAGATGGCGAAAGCCAGTGCCGGTGCCAGTGTGGCCAGGGCCGACATCGAGACCGCGCCCACGTCGGCCAACGCATCGTTGCCGGCCACCAGCCGGCTGTAGCCCCAGGCCAACAGCATGATCACGAAGATGCCCATGCGTCGCTGCATCAGCACGGTCCCGCGCAAGTCATGCCCCTGCCTTGCCCATGACGCGCGCAACATCCCGGGTGCAAGCCAGTGATTGCCAATCATCAGGCTCAAAGAAAGCGTGCTGACCACCACCATGCCCGTGGCCGCGCTCAAGCCTCCCAGGAAGGCCAGCAGGGCCAGTCCTTCGCTGCCTTGCGAAAGCGGCAATGCCAGCACGTAGAGATCCGAAGGCACATCGCTTCCGAGCAGGGCCTCGCCCGCCCGCGCCAGCGGCAGCAACGGCAAGGCCATCAGCACCATGTACAGCGGGAACAGCCAGCGCGCGGTGCGCACGTGCGACTCATCGCGGCATTCCACGACGCCGACATGCACCTGGTGCGGCAGCGTGAACATCGCCAGCACGCCCAGCACGACCAGCGGCATGAAGCCGAAGGTCGTCGGAGGCGTTTCCGGCAGCGCCGGCGGCGAACCGAAATCCGGCAACCCGAACCAGACGAACAGGCCGATGGCCAGCATGGCCATGAGCTTGAACAAGGATTCGAACGCCATCGCCAGCACCAGCCCGCGGTTGTGCTCGGCCACGCTGGCGCGACGGGTGCCGAACAACATGGCGAACAAGGCCATCGCCATCGCCACGTACAAGGCGCTGTCCTGCCATGCCGGCAGCATCCCGCCATCCGGCGAGCGGGTCAGCAGCGCGAAACTCATCGTCACCGCCTTCAACTGCAGGGCGATGTAGGGGATCAGCCCCAGCGCGGCCACCAGGGTGATCACCGCGGCCAGCCAGCCGTCCCTGCCCAGCCTCGATGCAATCAGGTCGGCCAATGAAGTGGCGTTGGATTCACGCGCCAACCGGACCATCCTGACCAGCAGCCCCGCGCCCAGGACATACAGCAGGATGGTCCCGACAAAGGTGGGCGGCAGCGGCCAACCATAACGCGCGGCCTGGGTGACGGTGCCGAAGAAAGTCCAGGAAGTGCAGTACACCGCCAGCGAGAGCGTGTAGATATAGGGCCAGTGGGCCGCAAGGACACGCGGATGCCGCTCCGCGTACAGTGCCGAACCGAACAGCACGCCCAGCCAGGCCAGCGCGGCCAGCGCGACGACCCAGAAGCTCAGCATGCGTTGGCCCGCGTGCGCATCATCCCGACTTCAGCCTTTTTCTTCCCGCCTGGATGGAAACGCGACGAGCATAACGCAGCGACGGCGGGTATTGCCCGCCGTCGCTGCCCCTCTTTTGTTTTCTGATGAACCTGCGATCAGAAATCGTAACGTGCAGTCAACATGTACTGGCGTGGCGGACCGTAGAAACCTGTCAGAACGCCGAGCGCCGATACCAGGTTGTAGCCGGTGGTGCGGTATTCCTCATCCAGCAGGTTGGTACCCTGCAAGGAGAAGGACCATGCATTGTTGTGCCGGTAGGTCACGCCAGCGCTGAGCAGACCATAACCATCCTGGCGAATCTCCGGGCTCAAGTCGGTGGTTGGCCACACTTCGCTCTGATAGCTGTAGGTACCCCGAATCGACAGGTTGCCGCCATTGGACAAGCCGGTGCGATATTCCACGTTCAATGCACCCGAGAAATCCGGCGCGTTGGTGAAATACTGACTGTCCGCGATGTTGCCAAGCACGGCATCCATGAACTCGGTGTACTTGGTGTCCAGCCAGGCCAGGTTGCCGCTGATCAGCCAGTTTTCGCTGGGCAGCCACTGGTACTCGGCTTCCACGCCATTGACCGTGCCACGACCGGCATTGGTGAAGTCGCCAAAGAACTGCGGGTTGCCGGCACCGTCGATGTACTGGGTGAATACCGACAACTGGATGTCCTTGTACTTGTTGTGGAAGGCCGACAGGTTCAAGTACAGCCTGTGGTCCAACAACGCCATCTTGCTGCCGATTTCGAAGCTGTCGACGCTTTCGTCGTCGAAGGGATCACCGGAACGCGGCACCGCGGTGGTGTTGGCGCGGATGTTGTAGCCACCGGACTTGAACCCCCGACTGAACAGGGCGTAGGCCATGATGTCCGGGGTGATCTCGTAATCCAGCGACACTTTCGGTGAGACATTCTTGAAGTTGATCGTCTTGTCGAAATTGGCCGCCACCACGCCATTGGGCGTGGTGAAAGTGGCGTCCGTGTAGCCGATGTTGTACGCGACGGCGTGCTTGTCCTCATCCGTGTAGCGCACGCCCGCGTCCAGCTTCAGGCGCTCGGTCAGGTCGAAGGTCCAGTCGGTGTAGAGCGCCACGCTCTTGGTATTGACCACGCCCTGGGTGTCGCCAAAGCTGAGGCCGAAGAAGTTGTTCAGCACCTGGCCGCCGGCATCGCCGTTGAAGAAGTACAAGCCGGTCACGCCGCGGGCGCGACCGCCGCCGTCGTAATTGACCTGGATCTCGTTGCTCACCTGGCGGTCGCTGTAGAACGCCTTCACGTCGGCGATCGGCACCGGCAACTGGTCGAAGTCGATGTTGGTTTCGGTGTCGGATTCGCGCAGAGCGGCAACGTACTTGAATGCCCAGTCGTCGTTCGGACGCCAATTGACCGTCACCGAAGCGCCCTTCATCGTGGTGTCGTTGACGTTGGGCATGCCGCTGCGGATATCGTAACGGCTGTCCAGCGGCGGAATGGCGGCCGTTCCCGGGAAAAGCAGGTTGGCGACCGCATGGGTATTGGGCGCCAGCATCCTGCCGCCGCGCACGCCGGACTTGTCGTCCATCCAGTCGAGCGCGAACTGCACGTCGAAATCGTCCTGCGAATACGCGCCCAGTTGCAACCGCACCGCGGTGATGTCCTTGTCGCTGACGTCGCCGCCGTTGTTGTAGAGATTTTCGCCGAATCCGTCGCGGGTCATGTTGGCCACGGCCACGCGGCCGCGCAGGCCGCTGTCCTTGCCGCCGATCTCGCCGCCGATCGCGGCCTTGACGTCGACCTGGTTGTAGTTGCCGACGGTGACGGAAGCGAAACCGCTGGTATTCTGCGGCAGGCCGCGCGAGATGTATTTGATGGCGCCGCCGATGGTGTTCTTGCCGTACAGCGTGCCTTGCGGGCCGCGCAGCACTTCAATGCGCTCAACGTCGAACACGTCCAGCAAAGCGCCCTGCGGACGGGCGATGTAGACGTCGTCCAGGTAGATCCCGACGCCCGGATCCACGCCCCACAGCGGATCGGCCTGACCCACGCCACGGATGTAGGCGGTAACCGTGCTGGTAGAACCACGCGCGGCATAGATGGTCAGATTGGGGACCTGAACGCCGAGGTCGCCGATATCGCGGATATTGAGCTTGTCCAGCACTTCCGGCGTGAACGCGGTCACCGCCACTGGCACGTCCTGCAAGGTCTCCTCGCGCTTGCGCGCGGTGACGGTTACCGAGTCCAGTGTGGTGGCCGAAGTGCCTGCCGCCACATTTTCATTGGAATCCTGCGCCCATGCCGCCGGCGCCAGCAGTGCACAACCGATCGCAAAACTCAGATGCTTGCGCTTCATTATGGTCTCCCCTCCTCACGGGTACAGATGCAACGACGGCACATGCCGTCTCCGGGGAGCAAGGCTAGGCGCATGGAGGCCGGGGCGGCATCGTACCTTCGTACAGTGGGCCGGAACCGCCGCCGCTGCGGATACTCCCCACCTACCGGACCCGGCGCTGGCCGAGGAGTTGTGCATGTCTTTCCTGATCGTGCTGAGCGCGCTGTGCTTCCTGATGTTCGTCGCCTATCGCGGCTACAGCGTGATCCTGTTCGCGCCCGTCGCGGCGATGGGCGCGGTGCTGCTGACCGACCCCTCGCTGGTCGCACCGATGTTCACCGGCCTGTTCATGGACAGGATGGTCGGATTCGTGAAGCTGTATTTCCCGGTGTTCGTGCTGGGCGCGGTATTCGGCAAGCTGATCGAGATATCCGGGTTCTCCAAGTCCATCGTCATGGCCACCCTGCGCCTGTTCGGCCCGAACCAGGCGATGCTGTCGATCGTGGTCGTCTGCGCGTTGTTGACCTATGGCGGCGTGTCGCTGTTCGTGGTGGTGTTCGCGGTCTATCCGTTCGCCGCGGAACTGTTCCGCCAGAGCGGCATCCCCAAGCGCTTGATCCCGGGCACCATCGCCCTGGGCGCGTTCTCGTTCACGATGATGGCCCTGCCCGGCACGCCGCAGATCCAGAACATCATCCCCACGGCATTTTTCGGCACCACCTCGTGGGCGGCTCCGGTATTGGGCACGGCCGGCTCGATCGTGATCTTCGCCGCCGGCATGGTCTATCTGGAATGGCGCCGCCGCGTCGCCGCCGCGGCGGGCGAAGGCTACGGCAACAACCTGCGCAACGAGCCGGAACCGTTCGAAGGCGAGGCACTGGTACACCCCTTGCTGGCATTGCTGCCGTTGGTGCTGGTGGGCGTGTCCAACAAGATATTCACCCTGCTGATCCCCCGGCTGTACGGCCCGGAACACAGCTTCATACCGGCGGTCATGGGCGACAGCACGCCCGTGGTGCAGGAAATATCGCGCGTCGCCGCGATCTGGGCGGTACAGGGCGCGCTGCTCGTGGGCATCCTGGCGGTCATCGTGATGGCCTGGCGACCGGTCCGGCAGAAATTCGCCGAAGGCAGCAAAACCGCCGTCGGCGGTGCGTTGCTGGCATCGATGAACACCGCCTCCGAATACGGATTCGGCGCGGTCATCGCCGCCCTGCCCGGCTTCCTGATCGTCGCCAACGCGCTCAACAGCATCCCCGACCCGCTGGTCAACCAGGCCATCACGGTCACCTCGCTGGCCGGCATCACCGGCTCGGCCTCCGGCGGCATGAGCATTGCGCTGGCGGCGATGGCCGACACCTTCATCGCCAACGCCAATGCGGCCGGCATCCCGATGGATGTCCTGCACCGCGTGGCCTCGATGGCGTCCGGTGGCATGGACACATTGCCGCACAACGGCGCAGTCATCACCCTGCTGGCGGTCACCGGCCTGAGCCATCGCCAGTCCTACGGGGACATCTTCGCCATCACCCTGATCAGCACGGCTGCCGTGTTCTTCATCATCGGCCTGTATTACCTCACCGGCTGGGTCTGAGACGGGCATCGCAACGACTGCATGATCCGGATCCGGCCGGCCATGGTTTCCGTGGCATGGCCACGCGTGTCGGAATCCGCAGCTTCCGGCTTTTCGACCCGTGTGCCAAAGTCGTCCGGGGCCCATTCTGCAGACCCACCATGGTTTCACGGGGTGTCGTCATGCCGCTCGAAGCCTTGATCGAGCGCGCATCAGGCGGCCGGGACTGATTTTCCTGCAGGACTCGGACAACGCTTTGCCAGAGCAGGGTCGCTTTCGGCGCGCACAAAAAACAAGGCAGGCCCATGGCCTGCCTTGCTGATATCGCGAAAGGATCGACGCGGCTTATTCGGCCACGATGCCCTCGCCTTCTTCCACGGCCTTCATCGACAGGCGGATACGGCCCTGCTTGTCGACTTCCAGCACCTTGA
>CAZLSG010000051.1:0-18920 GCA_964562135.1 uncultured Pseudoxanthomonas sp.
ATCTGATTCAATTCCCCAGCACGATGCGGGCCACGGCGAAAACGCTCACGATGGCGCCGAGCACGGCGATGAACTTCACCGTGGTCTGCAACGCCAGGGCCAGCAGCGAGTTGTGGATGTAGTCCTCCAGCACGACCTGGAGGCCCAGTTGCGCATGCCAGAACATCGCAATCAGGAAACCGACCAGCAATATCGCGTTCCAGGGCTTGGAAACGGCCGCCACCGCGGTGGCGTAATCGGCGCCGGCAAGGGTGATGACGAAGGCCAGGAACCAGATGCCCAGGAATCCGAGCGCGGTGGCCGTCAGCCGCTGGTGGACGAAGTGTTCGGTGCCGGTCTTGGCCGTGCCCAGGCCGCGCACGTTCTTGAGCGGAGTGCGGTACTTGTTCATGCGGCGCCTCCCGACAGCAGCACGCAGGCCCAGACCAGCGCGGTGATCGCCAGGCTGGCGACCACCGACAGCCAGCTGCTGCGCACGAACGCCGGGATGCTGAAGCCAATGGCGAAGTCCTGCACGATGTGGCGGACGCCGTTGCACAGGTGGTAGGCGAACGCCCAGGTCCAGCCGAACAGGAAGAGCGTGCCGAACCACGACCCGGCCAGGCCGGTGACGCAATTCCATGCGTCCTCTCCCAGCATCAGCGCCAGCAAGGCGGCGGCGATCAGGAGGGCTCCGAAAGCGAGGAAGATGCCGGTGCCGCGATGCAGGATGGAGGTCACCATCTGGATCTGCCAGCGGTACACCTGCAGGTGCGGGGAAAGCGGACGTTCTCGTGTCACCATGCGCTGACTCGTTGTCTCGGCTGGGCGACCCGGGGGCCGCGTTGGCTCAATGCTGCTCAGAAATCGATGCAGCGTCCGTTTTTTTCCCAATCCCCGTAGCGAGTGGGTTCGGGACCTTCGCGCCCACCGATTTCCTTCTTCGCGGATCCATCGGGCCGGAGCGGATCACCCGGCGGCGCATCCGCGTTTTCGGGCAACTGTGTTCCGGCGGAGGATTCGGGGATGGGAGTCGTTTGGCCTATCATGAGGGTCTCGCAACGCAGCAAATTTTAATCCCCGCCCCCTTGGCTGACAACCTGCCCGCCGCCGATCCGCCCCGTTTCCTGCTTCCGGACCATGCGCTGGTCGAGCTGGAAGGACCGGATGCGACTGTTTTTGCGCAGGCTCAATTCGCCAACGACGTGGCCGGCCTGGAGTCCGGCCACTGGCAATGGAACGCCTGGTTGACGCCCAAAGGCCGCGTCATCGCGTTGTTTGCATTGCTTAAATTTTCCGCGAGCCACCTCTGCATTGTGTTGCCGGATCATCCGGCTGACGATTTCGCCATGCAGTTGCAGCGCTTCGTCTTTAGACGAAAGTTGAAGGTCGTTCACCGCAACGATTGGCTCGTGTCCGGAAGCTTCACGCCTCCCGTTTGCGCCAGACAGGCGCGATTTGCGCAGAAAGAAGGATCTTGGGAACTCGACTACGGAAGCGAAGCCGCCCCCCGGACCCTGTATCTGGGCCCCCTCGCCGGTTCCGGCACCGACACCGGGGCGGTGCAGCGCTGGCATGCCTGCGACCTGCGATACGGGCTGCCTCGCCTGTCCGCCGCACAACGCGGGCAATGGACGCCGCAGCAATTGTCGCTGGACCGCCTGCATGCCTACAGCGTGAAAAAGGGCTGCTATCCCGGCCAGGAGATCGTCGCCCGCACGCATTTCCTCGGCAAGGCCAAGCGCGGCCTGATGCTGCTGGAAAGCAGCGCGCCCCTCCACGCTGGCGACGAACTGCGCGATTCAACGCGCGACGCAGGCCAGTTCATCGGCGCCACCACCCAGCCACCCTGGCTCGGGCTGGCCGTGGCATCGCTGGACCTTTCCTCCCCGGACCTGGCCTGTGCCGGCCAACCCCTGCTTGCACTGCCCTTGCTGGAGGGCCTGGTGCGCTGAATTCGCCTGTGCGGGGAAGGCCGCACCCGCTTCCCGTCAGCCAGGCAGGTGCTTGCCTACCCAGGCCACGTACTTGTCGACGAACCCTTGCAGGAATTTCCGAGTGCCTTCGTTGCCGATATTGCCTTCGTCATCGATCAGGCCGTCCTTGAACTGGACGAATACCTCCGGCTGGGCCAGTGTGGCCACGTCCAGGAAGACCAGCGCATTCCGCAAGTGCTGTTGCGCCAGCGCGCTGCCGGTGGCGCCAATCGAGGCGCCGATCACCGCGCCGGGCTTGCCTGCGAACGAGTTGGTCCCCCATGGCCGCGAGCCGATATCCAGCGCGTTCTTGAGCACTCCGGGCACCGAGCGGTTGTATTCGGGGGTCACGAACAGCAGTGCATCGGCGGCCTCGATCCGCTGCTTGAACTGCCTGGCGGCCGCCGGATAGTCGCCATCGAAGTCCTGGTTGTACAACGGCAACGCGCCGATATCGACATGCTCGAAGGCATAAGCTTCCGGCGCCAGCTTCTCCATCGCCCTGGCCAACTTGCGGTTGATCGAATCCTTGCGCAGGCTGCCGACCACGACAGCGACCTTGATCTTGCTCATGCGATGCTCCTCGGCTGGGGGACGCAACCAGACTATCCGCGGCGGCCGGTCACCGCGAGATCATGGCCGGAAGGCACAGTCCTGCTGACGATACGATCGACGGCACAACCCCGGCCAGGAGGCCTGCGGACAAATCATCGCCCATGCGCCGTCAGGCCAGATTGCGTGCCGCCGCCACGATGTCCTCATCCCCCGGCAATACCAGGAATGCCGCCCCCGCGAGCGGCGTGTAGGTATCGGCACCCACCACCCGGCCAAACGGGCGTGCGGCGTAGCCGCCTTCGGCGATGGCGGTGATGACGCCCTCGCCCACGCCGGCCGAATGGCGGCCTTCGTCCACCACCAGGATGCGTTTGGCGCTCTTCGCCTGGTCGACGATGAACGCCTCGTTGAGCGGCACCAGCCAGCGCAGGTCCACCACCCGCACCTTCCAGCCCCGCTCCGCTTCGATGGCCTTGGCCGCACGCAGGCTCATCGGAATGCCGTTGCCATAACTGAAGATCACCAGGTCGTCGGCACCTTCGTTGTAGACACGGCCCTCGCCCAGCGGCATGGCCTGGTCCGGCGCCGGATACGGGAACAGCCACTGGCCATCGCCCGCTTCGTGCAGGTCCTTGGTCATGTACAGCGCAATCGGCTCCAGGAAGATGCTGACGCGCCCGTCCACCTTCGCCAGCGCCGCCAGTGTACGCAGCATCGTGGCCGCGTCATCGCCGCGCGAAGCGCAGCCGACCACCAATCCGGGAATGTCGCGCAACGCGGTGATGGAGTTGTCATTGTGGAAGTGTCCACCGAAACCACGCTGATAACCCAGACCGGCCATGCGTACCACCATCGGGTTGCGGTACTGGTCGTTGCTGAAAAACTGAAGGCTGGCCGCTTCGCCGCGAATCTGGTCGCAGGCATTGTGGAAATACGCCAGGTACTGGATTTCCGGGATGGGCAGCATGCCCATGTTGGCGTAACCCTGCGCCAGCCCCAGGATCATCGTTTCGTCCAGCAGCGTGTTGAATACGCGACTGCCCTTGAACGACTTCTGCAGCCCCTTGGTCACCGTGTACACGCCGCCCTTCTGCGCCACGTCCTCGCCGAACAGCAGGGCTTCCGGATACTTGCAGAACAGGTCGTGCAGCGCGTTGTTGATCTGGATGGCCAGGTGGCGCGGCGGCAATGCCTCCGGCAATTTGTCCTCGCTCCCGAAGATTGCCAGGCGCTTTTCCTTTGAGGGCTGCCTGGCCGCCTCTTCCGCCACCGCGTCCGGCGTATAGGGCGCCAGGGGGGCGATGACATCTTCCAGCGCGGTGATCTTCGGCCGGCGGTCGGCCTCCTCCGCGGCGGCGAAGCAGCGCTTGCGGATGGTTTCGTACAGGGCCAGCAGTTCTTCCTTCGAATACAGTCCCGATTCCAGCGCGATGGCGGCGCTGCGCAGCAGCGGATCCGTGGCTTCCACCGCGCAGAGTTCCTCCAGGCTGCGCCATTCGATCTCGAAGTCGGTGCCGGCGTGCCCCATGATGCGCGTGGTGCGCAAGTGCAGGAACGTGGGCCGGCGCGTGCGGCGGCAATGCTCCACGGCTGCTTGCACCTGGCCATAACCTGTCGCCAGATCCAGGCCGTCGGCATGGAAATAATCCAGGTCGGCGCGGTCGCGGAAGTTGCGGCCGATCCAGCCGCCCGGCGTCTTCACCGAAATGCCGATGCCGTTGTCCTCGCAGACGAACAGCACCGGCGCCGGCAGCTTCTGGTAGGCGGTCCACGCCGCCGCGTTGAACGCGGTCTGCGCGGTGGCGTGGTTGCTGGAAGCGTCGCCGAAGGAACAGATGGCGATGCTGTCCTCCGGGATCGGCAAGGCATGGCCGATGCGCCGCGCCTGCTCGATCGCCACCGCCGTGCCCAACGCCTTGGGCAGGTGCGAGGCGATGGTGGAGGTCTGCGGCAACACCCACAACGGTTTGCTGCCCCACACCTTGTGGCGTCCGCCGGAAGCCGGATCCTCCGCGCTGGCCGCGAACGACAACGCCGAATCCATCACCGGGTCCATGCCCGGCAACTTGCGGAACCGCTCGGCCATGAAACCACCGCTGCGGTAGTGCAGGAATGCCGGATCGGTGTGCCGGGTCAGCCGCGCCACCATGGCGTTGCCTTCGTGGCCGCTGGAACCGATGGTATAGAAGACCTTGTTCTGCACCCGCAACACCCGCGCCATCAGGTCCAGGTGGCGGCTGATCAATTGCGACTCCAGCAACTCGGCGAAACCGCGCGCATCCAGCACGCTGCCGTCGAGGATCGCATCGCCCGCTGCCGGCTTCGCGTCGGCACGGCCGCTCCAGCCGCGCACGAACTCCTGGAAGTTGACGTCGCAAACCTCGGCGCGGTTCAGGCCCTTCATGCGGGCGGGGATGGGATTCGGGATGGTTGCGAACATGTCGGTTTCTTCATAGGGCGGGCCATGGCCCGCCGTCCAGTTGGTGTCGAAGGCGGGCCGAAGCCCGCCCTACGCGAAACGTTTCCTGTTTTCCTTCCACTGCAGGCGCGTCTGGCCCCAGATGTCGAAACGGACATCCTCCTGCGGTGGCGGCAGGCTGCCCGGCCGAAGCAGCGTCGACCCCAGGCGCCGGGCAACCTTCTGTGACGGCAGGTTCTCCGGCATGATGCAGTGGATAATGTCCGTCCAGCCCAGGCGGTCGAACACCCAGTCGATGGCGGCCACCGCCGATTCCACGGCATACCCCTTGCCCCAGGCATCGCGGTGGAAGACGTAGCCGATTTCGTTGCCCGGCCAACCATCAGGGCGCCATGGCCCCAGTTGCCCCAGCCACAAGCCACTCGACTTCTCCACCACCGAGAACATCGCGAATCCCTGCACCGCCCAGGCTCCGGGCATCTGCAGGAACTTGCGCCAGGCCGCGGCGCGCGGTTGGTGCCCGCCGATGTAACGGCAGGCGTCCTCGTCGGCCATCAGCTCCGCATAGCGCTCGAAATCATCGATCCGCGGCAACCGCAGGATCAGCCGTTCGGTTTCCAGTTGCAGGTCTGGCAGGGACATGGGCGGCGGCATCCTCGGCCTCCCTGCCCGCGCAGGGAGCCACGGCGAACGGATCAGAACGCGTTGATGCCGGTCAACTCGCGGCCGACGACCAGTTGGTGCACGGTCTCGGTGCCCTCGTAGGTGATGACCGATTCAAGGTTCAATGCATGGCGGATCGGGCAATGCTCGGTGGTGATGCCGGCGCCTCCCAGCAGGTCGCGCGCCTCGCGGGCGATGTCGATCGCCATGCGGCAGTTGTTCCACTTCGCCAGCGAGACCTGGGTGGGCTGCATGGAGCCGGCATCCTTCAACCGGCCCAGTTGCAGCGACAGCAGCTGCGCGGAGGTGATGCGGCGCGCCCAGTCGGCCATCTTGATCTGCGCGCTCTGGGTGGCGGCGACCGGGCGGTCGAACAGGATGCGTTCCTTCGAGTAGTTCAGCGCTTCGTCCAGGCAGGCGATGGCGGCGCCGATCGGCCCCCAGGTGATGCCGTAGCGCGCCTGGGTCAGGCAGCCCAGCGGCCCCTTCAGGCCCTTCACGTTCGGCAGGCGGTTGGCCTCGGGCACGCGCACGTTGTCGAAGTACAGCGCGCTGGTCACCGACGCGCGCAGGCTCATCTTGTGCTTGATCAGCTGCGCGGTGAAACCGGCGAAATCCTTCTCCACCACGAAGCCCTGGATGCCGTCGTCGGTCTGCGCCCAGACGATGGCGATGTCGGCCAGGTTGCCGTTGGTGATCCACATCTTCGAGCCGTTGAGAACCCAGTCGCCACCGTCCTTCCTGGCATGGGTCTTCATCTTGGCAGGATCGGAACCACCGTGCGGCTCGGTCAGGCCGAAGCAGCCGATCACCTTGCCCGCGGCCATCTCCGGCAGCCAGCGCTTGCGCTGTTCTTCACTGCCGTAGGCGTAGATGGGATACATGCACAGCGACGACTGCACGCTGGCGAAACTGCGCAGGCCGCTGTCGCCGCGCTCGAGCTCCTGGCAGATCAGGCCGTAGCTGACGTAGTTGAGTTCCGAACCGCCATATTCGGCCGGCAGCGTGGCGCCCAGCAGGCCAAGGCCGGCAATCTCCGGGATCAGTTCCTTCGGGAAACGAGCCTCGTCGAAGCACTCGCCGATGATCGGCAGCACGCGCTCGTCGGTGAAGCGCGCCACGGCATCCTGCACCGCGCGCTCTTCTTCGCTGAGCAGGGAACGGACGTCGTACAGGTCGTAGGGATTCAGGGCCATGCATGGAAGCCGGTTACGGACAATCCATCATTGTATTCGGCGCCCAAGGAGCGCGGTAAGCCCCTGTTCCGCCGATCCGGAACGGGAAAGCCGGCGAAATCGCCGGCTTTCCTGGTGAATATGCCGAAGCGGCTCAGCCCTGCGGATTGCCGCCCGCCGAGACGGTCCTGGTCACCACCTGTCCATCGATGACCGGCAGGCGCTCGCCAGGCTTCTCATCCATGCGGACGGTGCTTTCCTGGCCGTCGAACCGGTAGGTCACGTCATAGCCCAGCACCTTGTCGGTGTTGCCCAGCGCAATCCTCGTGCCCGGGTCGCTTTCCATCCGCATGGTGCCCGTGGTGCCGTCCGGGTTCCGGTAGGTGACGTTGTAGCCGGTCACCCGGGTGGATTCGGAAACCGCCTCTTCGGTGCGGCACTGGCGTTCCGTGCGGGCCACTACCTGGCCGCCCTGATGGTTCCTGTCGATCCGGTTGCCTATCACGCCACCGGCGACCGCCCCTGCCGCAGTGGCGGCCTTGCGACCGTTGCCCTTGCCCACCTGGTTGCCCACCAACCCTCCGATCACGGCACCAGCAACGGTGCCGCCGACATTGCCATCGCGTTCCGGCAGGCGTTCTTCCACCAGCACGTCCTCGCAGACTTCGCGCGGCGTGGCCGTGCGCGTGGCTTCGCGCACGGGTTCGCTGCCAATGACCGTGGCATAGAGTTTTTCCCGCGACACGACCGGCGCCACGGCGATGACCTCGGCATACTCCAGTACTGAAGGCTGGATATCGGCAGTGGATTCCGCCACGTCACCCAAAGTGTCCGGGGAGGGCCGCAGCGGATCCGGGGAGGGAAGCGCGGCGGATTCCGTACGCGCGGGCTTCGCTTCCTGATCGACCAGAAAAGCCGCCGTGACCGCACCGCCGGCAAGCAAGGCCCCGATGGCCACCAGAACGGTAACAGTGTTGGTTTTCATGGCTTGCCTCCCGACCGCATGGGTCGATGTTCACGTAGCGGCATTGCACCACTCCCAAGCTGAACAGGCGCCTGATTTCCGACAGCTGAATCCGGGGCCTGCCCGGCGCCTCATGCCGGTCCTGGCGTGATAGCGTGTCGGCAAGTTGTTGCGGACCCCCGAAAATGTTCAAAGGCCTGCTGGTTCCCTTCCTGGAATGGGCGCAAAAACTGCGTTATCCCACCCTGTTCAAACTGACGGCGGCGCTGTTCGTCGTCGCCGTTTTCGTCCCCGACCCGGTTCCGCTGCTGGACGAGGCCATCCTGGCCCTGGGCACCATGCTGCTGGCCAACTGGAAGCGCCGCAAGGGGCCGCCGCCGCTGCCCCCGCACCAGAACGTCATCGAATCCACCGCCCGCAAGGAATCCCCCTAGGGCCGGACGCCTTGCCTTGCTGACCGACAGCCACTGCCACCTGGATGCACCCGAATTCGATGCCGATCGCCGCGCGGTGATTGCGCGGGCACGCCAGGCCGGCGTGTCCCGGCAGGTGATACCCGCCATCACGGCGGAAAGCTGGCCCGGGCTGCGCGCAATCTGCAACGGGCACGAAGGACTGTTCGCCGCCTATGGGCTGCACCCCATGTACTTGTCCGCGCACAGGCCGGAGCACCTGGGGCAATTGCGCGACTGGCTGGAGCGCGAACGCCCCGTGGCGGTGGGCGAATGCGGGCTGGACTACTTCATCCCGGAACCGGACGCGGAAGCCCAACGCTTCTACTTCGATGCGCAACTGGCCCTGGCCAGGGAATTCGACCTGCCGGTGATCGTGCATGCCCGGCGATCCGTGGATGACGTGATCCTGTCCCTCCGTCGCACTGACCGGTTGCGCGGCGTGGTCCACAGCTATTCCGGCAGCCCGGAACAGGCGCGCCAACTGTGGAATCTCGGCTTCATGATCGGCCTGGGCGGCCCCGCCACCCATGAGCGCGCGCAACGATTGCGCAAGCTGGCGGCGGACATGCCGCTGGAGCACCTGCTGCTGGAAACCGACGCACCGGACCAGCCGGATGCCGGCATCCGCGGCCAGCGCAACGAGCCCGCGCGGTTGTCCTTCATTTGCGAAACCATCGCCGGGCTGCGCGGCCTGGACCCGGCCGAGCTCGCAGCGCAGACATCGCGCAACGCCGAAAGGCTGTTCAGGCTGCCGGCGGCCGTTTCGGCTTGAGCAGCAGTTCCAGCGCCTTGCCGGCCATCGCGAACGCGAACGCGCCGGTGATGTGGGTGGCCGCGCCCAGGCCGACGCCGCAATCGAGCTTCAGCGCCGCATCCGCGCCCAGCAGCGGACGCAGGCCGCAGACACTGCCGTCGGCCTGCGGATATTTCACGTTCTCCAGCGAATACACCGCCTGCACGCCGAAGTAGCGGTCAGGATTCTTCGGAAAATTGAACTCGCCGCGCAGCTTCTTGCGGACCAGCGCCAGCAGCGCGTCGTGTTCGGTGCGGGAAAGGTCGCGCAGGCGTACCCGGGTGGGATCGGTGCGCCCGCCGGCGGAACCTGATACCACGATGGACAGCTTGCGGCGACGGCACCAGGCGATCATTTCCACCTTGGTGCGGAAGCTGTCGCAGGCATCCAGCACCAGGTCGTAACCGCGGTCGAGGAGCTGCTCCATGTTGCCGCCGGTCAGGAACATCGGCACCGCCTCGACGTCGATGGCCGGATTGATGGCACGGCAGCGTTCCGCCATCGCCTCGCCCTTGTTGCGCCCGTAATGGCCTTCCAGTGCCGGCAATTGCCGATTGGTGTTGGAAACGCAGATGTCGTCGGCATCGATCAGGGCCAGGTGGCCCACGCCGGAACGCGCCATGGCTTCGGCCACCCATGAACCCACGCCGCCCAGACCCACCACGGCAACGCGGCATTCCGAAAAACGCTGCACGGAACCCGCGCCGTACAGGCGGTCGATCCCCGCAAAGCGTTCGTTCGGATGTTGCAGCGTGGCGACAGCGTTCATCCGCGCATTGTAAGCGTGGCGCCATCGGCGAAGCGCGTCGTACTATCGTCGTCGTCCCTCACAATGGAGCCAGCCTGCATGGCCAGCAATGCATCCCGTTACCTCTTCCTGTTCCTGGTCGGCCTGATGATCGGCGCCGTGCTCACCGTGGTGGCGCTCCGCGCGGTCCAGTCGCGCCAGGACCCGTTTCCGGGCAGCGTGATGCACGTCATGTCGAAGCATGCCGGCCTGCTGAAGCAGAACGTGGAAAAGAACCGCTGCAGCGCCACCGACGCGCTGCCCCGCCTGCAGGCGCTGCGGATCATGGGCAACGACCTTGAACTCGCCTTCCCCGGACTGGCCGACGACCAGCGTTTCGCCCAGCACGCCAGCCAGTACCGCCGCACCCTGGATGCGGCGCTGCTGACGCCGCCGGAAGACTGCGCCGCCACCGGCGTCGCGCTCGGCGACATCGGCGGCGCCTGCAAGGCCTGCCACCAGGACTTCAAGGGATGATCGCCACCCCCCGGCCACATCCGGAGACGCGCGCCCTGGCCCGCGCATGCCGCGGCTTCGTGGTCATCGGCATCCTCTTTCTTTCCGCATGCAGCACGGTGGTGACCACCGAACGTGGTGGTGATGGCGGCCCGGCCACACACCCGCCCGCGGCGCCTGCCGTGCCGGAACCCGTGCCGACATGCCGCGAATGCGGTGTTGTCCAGCGCATCGACACCATTCCTGCCGGCCGCACGGTGTCATCGGCAAAGGGCCCGGTGCTGGGCGGCATCGTGGGCGGCGTGGCCAGCCGTGACATTGCGAAGGATGCCTCCGGAACCGGGGGCGCCGGCCAAACCGCCCCGGCGCGCGACACCTACAACATCCATGTCCGCCTGCAGGATGGGCGCGACATCGTGATCAACCAGGCGGAACTGGGCGGACTGCGCGCGCAGATGCGGGTACGAGTGGTCGGGGGCCGGGTCGTGCCGCAATGACGAACCCTTCCGACGACCAAAGAAAAACCCGGCCAAGGCCGGGTTTTTCTTTGGAAACCTGCCGTTTCCGGCAGGCAACACGGTGGCTTCAGAGCGGCTCGACAGCGTCGGCCTGCAAGCCCTTTTGGCCCTGGACGACGGTGAAGCTGACCTTCTGGCCTTCCTTCAGGCTCTTGAAGCCCTGGGTCTGGATGGCGCGGAAGTGCACGAACACATCTTCGCCATTCTCGCGACTGATGAAGCCGAAACCCTTGGCATCGTTGAACCACTTGACGGTACCGTTTTCGCGATCTGCCATGTCTACTTTCCCCTTGGAACGATGGTTGGAAACGCCTTTCGATCCGGCGGCTGGTTGCAAGGAGGAAACGTGTAACGATGAAGCGGATCACGGGATCAACCACATCAGGCCACAATTCACGGTGACCTTGGCAAGCTCAGCGGCTGAACATTAACGTGCAATTTGCGAAAATGCAACGCTGGGCACATTGATTTTTGCAGCCCCAACCCATTGATTCTCCAAGGAGATTTTTTTGGAACTGGCACCCCTCTGGTACGCGCTTTCGGTCGTGCTGATCCTGGTCGGCATCGCGGGGGTGATCCTGCCCGCCCTGCCCGGCCTGCCGCTGGTGTTCATCGGCATGTTGCTGGCGGCCTGGGCGGGCGATTTCCAGCAGATAGGATGGCCGGCACTGACCCTGCTCGGCCTGCTCACGCTGGTGTCCGTCGCGGTCGACTTCCTGGCCACCGCGCTGGGCGCGAAACGGGTGGGCGCCAGTCGCAAGGCGTTGCTGGGGGCGGTGATCGGCACCGTAGTGGGACTGTTCTTCGGCATCATCGGGCTGTTCGCCGGCCCGTTCGTCGGCGCGCTGGTTGGCGAGTTGTGGCACAGCCGCCAGCTGCACCTGGCCGCCAAGGTCGGCCTGGGCACCTGGCTGGGCATCGTGGTCGGCACCGTACTCAAACTGGGGCTGGCGTTTGCGATGCTGGGCCTGTTTGCGGTCGCCTGGTTCATCTGACCCCATGCCTGCCACCCCACTCCGGCACGCAACCACAAGGTACATGGCCATGCCCACTCCGAGGACCGGAATGTCCCTGCTCTGCATTGCGGCCTGTCTGCTTGCACCGTCGTCTTTCGCGCAGGACGCCCCCACCCCGGCATCTGTTCCTGAAGCCTGCACTGCCATCGAAAACGATGCCCGGCGCCTGGCCTGCTACGACCAGGCCCTGGGAAGGAAACCGGCCGACACTCTGGCCGCCGATGCCGCCGCGGAACTGGCGCGCCAGCAGCGCATCGACACCCTGCAGGAAATCGAGGACCGCCGGGAACGCACCCGGCAGAAACTCGGGGCGGTGTTCCGCAGCGATGAACAGGACAGCGATGCGCTGGCCAACGTGGGCAAGGGCTCCCTGCTGGACAGCCGCTGGGAACTGGCGCAGGACTCCAAGCTGGGCATCCTGCAGATGCGCGCCTACAAGCCGGTCTACCTGCTGCCGGTATTCTGGACCAGCGACCGCAACGAGGCGCCGCATTCGCCCAATCCTGACAATACCGTCACCGAACCGCAAAGCCTCGACAGCCTGGAAGCCAAGTTCCAGCTCAGCTTCAAGACCAAGTTCGCCGAAAACCTGCTCGGCAACAACGGCGACCTGTGGGGCGCCTACACGCAGAGTTCGCGCTGGCAGGTCTACAACGGCGACAACTCGCGCCCCTTCCGCGAGACCAACTACGAACCGGAAGTGATGCTGGTGTTCCGCAACGGCTACAGCCTGGGCGGATGGAAAGGCCGCATGTCCGCCATCGGCTTCAACCACCAGTCCAACGGGCACAGCGACCCGCTTTCGCGCAGCTGGAACCGGGTGATGCTGACCGTAGGGCTGGACCGCGAGGACTGGGCGCTGGTGCTGCGGCCCTGGTGGCGGGTCTCCGATGGTGGCGACGACGACAATCCGGACATCGAGGACTACATCGGCCGCGGCGACGCCATGCTGGTGCACACGCGCAACGGCCACGTTTTCACCGTGCTGGGACGGCATACGCTGCGCGCCGGCGATGCCTCGCGAGGCGCGCTGCAACTGGACTGGGGGTTTCCGATCCACCGCAGTTTCCGCGGCCACGTGCAGGCGTTCCACGGTTATGGCGAAAGCATGATCGACTACAATCACAAGGCCACCTATTTCGGCCTTGGCATCTCGCTGCTGGAATGGTTCTGAAATGAACGTGACGATCTACCACAATCCCGCCTGCGGCACCTCGCGCAACGTGCTGGGCCTGATCCGCAACGCCGGCATCGAGCCGCAGGTGATCGAGTACCTGAAGACCCCGCCGGACCGTGCCACGTTGCTGGCCCTGATCGAACGCATGCGGATTGCCGTGCGCGAAGTGGTGCGCAGCAAGGAACCGCTTTATGCGGAACTCGGGTTGCAGGATGCCAGCGATGATGCACTCGTGGATGCGATGCTGGCGCACCCGGTCCTGATCAACCGCCCCATCGTGGCCACGCCTTCCGGCGCCAGGCTGTGCCGCCCCTCGGAAACCGTGCTCGACCTGCTGTCCCGGCCCCAGCCTGGCGCTTTCAGCAAGGAAGACGGCGAAGCGGTGGTGGATGCGACGGGCAAGCGCATCGCCTGACCCGGACCTTGCTCAGGTCCAGTCAGTCAAACCCTCGCGGGCATACACTTCCTTGAAGCTGGGCAATGCCTTCATGCGCCGCGCGTGCGCACGGAGTTGCGGCCAGTCGTCCGTCGGGCGGGGCATGTTGCGCGACCAGCGCATCAGCATGGTCAACAGGAAATCGGCTGCCGAACACTGTTGGCCAAGCAGGTACGGACCGTTCTCTTCCAGGTGGTCAGCCACTTGCTGCCAGGCCGACTCCAGCTTTCCGCGCGCCTGCGCCTTGGCGGCTTCGACATTGCCCTCGCCTGCCGGTTCGGCGGGATAGAACCAGTCCCGATAGGCAGGCTGCAGCGTATTGGCGCAGAAGAACATCCAGCGGTAGTACTGCGCGCGCCCGGGCGTGCCGGCGGCAGGCGCGAGCTCGGCCTCGGGATGCAGGTCGGCCAGGTGCATGGCGATGGCCGCCGCTTCGGTCAGCGCCTGGCCGTCTATCAGCAGCGTCGGCACGCGGCCTTGCGGATTGAGGGCCAGGTATTCAGGGGATTTCTGTTCGCGCTTCCCGAAATCGAGCTGCCGCAACTCATGTCCGATGCCCAGTTCGATCAGGAGCCAGTGGACGACGAGCGACGCCGTGCTCTTCGAACCGTAAAGGACGACGCTCACGCGGGCTCGACCACCACCGGGATCTTGCCGATCCTGGCCTGCCACTGCTTCGGGCCGGTCTGGTGCACCGATTCGCCGGTCGAATCGACCGCCACGGTCACCGGCATGTCCTTGACGTCGAATTCGTAGATCGCCTCCATGCCGAGATCGGCGAAGCCAACCACCTTCGCCGCCTTGATCGCCTTCGACACCAGATAGGCCGAACCGCCGACCGCCATCAGGTAGACCGATCGGTGCTTCCTGATCGCCTCCAGCGCCACCGGGCCGCGCTCGGCCTTGCCGATCATGCCCAGCAGGCCGGTCTGCGCCAGCACCTGCTCGGTGAACTTGTCCATGCGCGTGGCGGTGGTTGGGCCGGCCGGGCCCACCACTTCGTCGCGCACCGGATCGACCGGGCCAACGTAGTAGATGAAGCGCCCGCGCAGATCGACCGGCAGTTCCTCGCCCTTGTTGAGCATGTCCACCATGCGCTTGTGCGCGGCGTCGCGGCCGGTGAGCATTTTCCCGTTGAGCAGCAGCACTTCGCCCGGCTTGAAGGTGGCGACTTCCTCCTTCGTGATCGTGTCGAGATCGACGCGCCGCGCGTTCTGCGGGTTGTAGGTCAGTTTCGGCCAGTCCTCCAGCGACGGTGGATCGAGCGCGACCGGGCCGCTTCCATCCAGGGTGAAATGCGCGTGCCGGGTGGCGGCGCAGTTCGGGATCATCGCCACCGGCAGGTTGGCCGCGTGCGTGGGGTAATCCTTGACCTTGATGTCGAGCACGGTGGTCAGGCCGCCCAGGCCCTGTGCGCCGATGCCGAGCGCGTTGACCTTTTCGTAGAGTTCCAGGCGCAATTCCTCGACCTTGTTCGACGGCCCGCGTTCGATCAGTTCCTGGATGTCGATGTGCTCCATCAGCGATTCCTTGGCCAGCAGCATCGCCTTCTCGGCGGTGCCGCCGATGCCGATGCCCAGCATGCCCGGCGGGCACCAGCCGGCGCCCATCGTGGGCACGGTCCTGAGCACCCAGTCGACGATGGAGTCGGACGGATTGAGCATGGCGAACTTGGTCTTGGCCTCGGAACCGCCGCCCTTGGCCGCGACGATCACGTCCAACTTGTCGCCCGGCACGATCTTCACGTTGATCACCGCCGGGGTATTGTCCTTCGTGTTCAGGCGCCTGCCGGCCGGATCGACCAGCACGCTGGCCCGCAGCTTGTTGTCCGGGTGGTTGTAGGCACGGCGCACGCCTTCGTTGACGGCGTCTTCCAGCGAGCCGCTGAAGCCTTCCCAGCGCACGTCCATGCCCACGTCGAGGAACACGGTGACGATGCCGGTATCCTGGCAGATCGGGCGATGCCCTTCGGCGCACATGCGCGAGTTGATCAGGATCTGCGCCATCGCGTCCTTGGCCGCAGGCGATTCCTCGCGCTCGTAGGCGGCGGCAAGGTTCTTGATGTAATCGACCGGATGGTAGTAGCTGATGTACTGCAACGCGTCCGCAACGGACTGGACGAGGTCTTCCTGCTTGATCGAGGTCACGGCTGGCTCTGGGCTGGCGGGGGGAACAACAGGCGGATTTTAGCGCAGGAACCCGCGCCGGCCCGGCGACTTCGCCTAATGGCGCATGACGCGGCACAATGGCCCATGGCCAAAGCTACCCCCGCACCCACCGACATCAAGCCGCCCCGCGGCGCCAAAGCCGGACCCAGCCTGCGCGAGCGCTTCGATGCGATACGCAACCTGCCGCCGTTCCTGCGCCTGATCTGGGCGACCAGTCCGTGGCTGACGCTGACCAGCCTGGGCCTGCGCATGATCCGCGCGCTGTTGCCGGTGGTGATGCTCTACATCGGCAAGCTGATCATCGACGAGGTGATCCGCGTGGTCGGCCTGGGCCTGGAAAACGGAACCCTGGCGCAGGTCTGGGCCAGCGGCGAACTGTACGGCCTGCTGTGGCTGCTGGGGCTGGAATTCGCGCTGGCGATCCTGTCGGACCTGCTGGGCCGCCTGGTCAGCTACGCCGATTCGCTGCTGTCGGAACTGTTCACCAACGCCAGCAGCATCCGCCTGATGGAGCATGCCGCCAGGCTGGACCTGGAGGATTTCGAAGACCCGGACGTGCAGGACAAGCTGGACCGCGCCCGTCGCCAGACCATGGGCCGGATGAACCTGATGGGCATGCTGTTCGGGCAGGTGCAGGACTCAATCACCGTGGTCACGTTCGGCATCGGCCTGCTGGTCTATGCGCCTTGGCTGATCGCGCTGCTGGCCGTCGCCCTGATCCCGGCCTTCGTCGGCGAGGCGCACTTCAACGCGCTGGGCTATTCGCTCAACTTCCAGTGGACGCCGGAGCGCCGGCAGCTGGAATACGTGCGCCAGACCGGCGCCAGCGTGGAAACCGCCAAGGAAGTGAAGATCCTCAATCTCCACCACTTCCTGATCGCGCGCTACCGCATCCTGGCCGAGCGTTTCTACCAGGCCAATCGCGCCCTGGCCGGACGCCGCGCGCTGTGGGGCGCCCTGCTGGCGGCGCTGGGCACGCTGGGCTACTACGTGGCCTATGCCTACATCGTCTGGCGCACCGTGCACGGCGATTTCAGCATCGGCGACCTGACCTTCCTGGCCGGCAGCTTCCGCCGCCTGCGGCAGTTGCTGGAAGGGCTGCTGGTCGGCTTCTCGCAGGTCGCCGGCCAGGCGCTGTATCTGGACGACCTGTTTTCGTTCTTCGAAATCGAGCCGGAGATCGCCTCGCCGGCCGACCCGGTGCCGGTTCCCCGGCCGATCGCCCGCGGCTTCACCTTCGAGAACGTCGGCTTCCGCTATCCGGGCGCGGAAAAATGGGCGCTGCGCCACCTGGATTTCGACCTGCGCGCAGGCGAGGTGCTGGCGCTGGTCGGCGAGAACGGCGCCGGCAAGACCACCCTGGTCAAGCTGATCGCGCGGCTGTACGACCCGGACGAGGGCCGCATCCTGCTGGACGGACGCGACCTGCGCGAATACGACATCGACGAACTGCGCGCCAACATCGGGGTGATCTTCCAGGATTTCGTGCGCTACCACCTGACCGCGCGCGAGAACATCGGCGTGGGCCAGATCGATGCGATAGACGACGAAGCGCGTATCCGCGAAGCGGCACGGCGCGCGATGGCCGACGAAGTGATCGACTCGCTGCCCAACGGCTACGACCAGCTCATCGGCCGCCGCTTCAAGACCGGCGTGGACCTGTCCGGCGGACAGTGGCAGAAGATCGCCATCGCCCGCGCCTACATGCGCGACGCGCAGGTGATGATCCTGGACGAGCCCACCGCCGCATTGGACGCACGTTCCGAATTCGAGGTGTTTCAGCGTTTCAAGGAACTCTCGGACGACCGCACCGCCGTGCTGATCTCGCACCGCTTCTCCAGCGTGCGCATGGCCGACCGCATCCTGGTGTTGAACGAAGGCCGGCTGGAAGCCAGCGGCACCCACGATGAGCTGCTGGCCCAGGGTGGACGCTATGCCGAACTGTTCGAATTGCAGGCGGCCGGATACCGGTAACATCACGCCATCACCAAGGAACCACCATGTCCCATGTCCTGAACCGCCTTGCCTTCGGCCTGACCCTGGCCGCCACCGTGTCGGCCTGCCAACCCGCCGCCAATGGCGCGCCGGCGGCTTCCGCCACGCCGGAGGCCACCACCGGCAATGCCCTGCCCAGCCTGCTGGGCGACATCCGCGTGACCGAAATCGCCCGGGGCCTGGAGCATCCATGGGCGGTGGCCATCCTGCCGGATGATTCGTTCCTGGTCACCGAACGCTCCGGCAGCATCCGCCGGATCGGTGCCGATGGCGGCGTTTCCGAACCGCTGGCCGGCGTCCCCGCGGTGCACGCGCGCGGCCAGGGCGGCCTGCTGGACCTGGTGCTGTCGCCGGATTTCATCAACGACAAACGCGTCTACTTCAGCTATTCCGAACCCGATGGCAGCGGCCTGGCCGGCACCACGGTGGCGCATGCCGTGCTGGGCGATGCCGGACTGGAAAACGTCACCGTCATCTACCGCCAGGAACCCAAGCTCCAGCATGACAACCATTTCGGCTCGCGGATGGCCTTCGATGGCCAGGGCCACCTGTTCATCAGCCAGGGCGACCGTACCGAGCGCATCTTCGCCCAGCACCTGGACAAATTGCAGGGCAAGGTGGTGCGCCTGCATCCGGATGGCAGCATCCCCGCCGGCAATCCCTTCGTCGGCCAGTCCGGCGCGCGCCCGGAAATCTGGAGCTACGGGCACCGCAATTCGCAGGGTTTGGCGATCGACCCTCGTACCGGCAAGCTGTGGGAAAGCGAGCACGGACCACGCGGCGGCGACGAAATCAACCTGCCGCAACCGGGCAGGAACTACGGCTGGCCCATCATCACCCACGGCATCAACTATTCCGGGCAACCCATTCCGGAAGCCGTCGGTCGTGCGCAGGATGGTCTGGAACCGCCCTACCACGTCTGGGAGAAGTCCCCCGGCCTGTCTGGCCTGGCCTTCTACACCGGCCGTCCCGGCTCGACCTGGAACGACAGCCTGTTCCTGGGCTCGCTGGCCGAACGCAACCTGATCCGCCTGACCCTGGACGGGGATGCCATCGTGGCCGAAGAACGCCTGCTGGGCAGCCTGGGCGAACGCATCCGCGACGTGCGCGCGGGCGCGGATGGCAACGTCTACGTGGTCACCGACGAGAGCAACGGCAAGCTGCTGCGAATCGAGCCACCGGCCACGCGATGAGCGGCTCACCCGCCGACATCAACGCCATCCTGCGCGCCCGCCTTCCCGCAGGCGCACCGCTGGAAATCCCGCCGCCTTGCCTGCTGGACATGCAGGGCGAATTCCTCGACTACGTGGAAGGCGAGTCGCTGGCGGTGCGGTTCCCGGTGCTGCCGCGCTACCGCAACCCCATCGGCCACATGCAGGGCGGCTTCA
>CAZLSG010000052.1:0-18052 GCA_964562135.1 uncultured Pseudoxanthomonas sp.
GGTCGATCGCCTTCTCCAGGATCTCGAAGAACTCCTTGAGCAGGAACATCTGCAAATGGTCCAGGCGGCCGGAATAGATGTCGCGGTACAGTTCCAGCATCAACCGGTCGGCCTCGTTCTCCAGCGCGCGCAGCTTTTCGTTGAGCGCGGTCATGCGGTCGATGTTCATGTGCCGCAGGTCCTTGACCATCTGCACCACCACGTCCGCCGCCTGCTCCAGCATCGCCGCGCGCGGCGCGAAATCGATGTGCGCCAGGTGTTCGGTGGCCAGCGAGTAGCGGTCGGCGAACTTCTCGATCTGCTTGGGGATCTTGTACAGGGCCGAACCCAGCGCCTCGATGTCCTCGCGCTCGATGGGGGTGATGAAACTGTCCACCAGCGCCTGCCCGATCTTCTCCGATGCGGTGCGCTCGCGCAGGCGGGCCAGCTTGAAAGCGTCCAGCGCCGGCTGGCGGTCGCTCTCCTTCATCATCCTGTGGAGGGCCTGGGCGCTGTCCGAAGCAGCCTGCGCAGCCTCTTCCAGCAAGTTGTAGAACTGTTGGCCGGAGCCGAAAATCGTCTGCAGAGAGAACATCGGAAACACCCCACCGTCACGGGAGCGGACGGCAACGAGGCGGAATTATGACGGTTTAATGACCGTTTATGACAGCCTGAAGCCCCAAATCGACCCTGCCCGGCGCTTGCCGGGCTTGGCCGGGCCACGCTTCTGCTAGAATCGCCCGGCGCCCAGGGCGCACCCTATGGACGACGACCACACGCCTTCCTGCCGCACCGGATCATCCGGCGCAGCCCCGCCATCCGCCGCCCATCCTTGCCGGGGCCTTCCCCGTGCTTGAGTTCCTGGTCGTCTTCGCCCTGATCCTGCTCAACGGCTTCTTCGCCATGTCGGAGATGTCGGTGATGACCGCGCGCAAGAGCCGGCTCAAGCAGATGGCCCAGACCAGCCAGCGCGCCCAACGCGCGCTGGAGCTGTCCGAGAAACCGGAAAACTTCCTGTCCACCGTGCAGATCGGCATCACCCTGATCGGCGTGCTGACCGGCCTGCTGGGCGGCGAGGCCATCGGCATGATCATTGCCGGCGGCATCGAGCGGCTGTTCCCTGCGCTGGACCCCTACGCGGGGAAAATCGGCGTGGGCATCGCGGTTGCGCTGATCACCTTCCTGACGCTGATCTTCGGCGAACTGGTCCCCAAGCGGCTCGCCATTACCCGCTCGGAGCACATTGCCGGCATCGTCGCCCTGCCCATGAGCTGGCTGGCCCGGATCGCCGCCCCGGCCGTCGCCCTGCTGGCCGTGAGCACGCGCTTGGTGCTGCGCATCCTGGGGCTGGGACAGAAGGACAGCGGCGAGATCACCGAGGAGGAAATCCGCATGCTGGTGGCCGAAGGCCACGAGCAGGGCGTGATTGATGTCGACGAGCGCAACATGATGAATCGCGTGCTGCGCCTGGGCGACCGCACCACCGACAGCCTGATGACTCCGCGCAAGAAGATCGTGTGGCTGGACGAGGCCGCCGGCTACGAGGACAACCTGCGCACCATGCGCGACTCGCAATTCTCGCGTTTCCCCGTCTATCGCGGAAACGACCAGGACGTGATCGGCGTGCTGGAGGTGAAATCGCTGCTGGACCGCATCGACCAGCCCCACCCCGATCTGTTCCGCGGCCTGCGAGAACCCCTGTTCGTGTCCGAATCCACGCACGCGATGAAACTGCTGGAAATCTTCCGCGAAGAGCAGCAGTCGCTGGCGCTGGTGGTGGACGAATACGGCGAAATCCAGGGGATGGTCACCATCAGCGACCTGATGGGCGCCGTGGTGGGCCGGTTGCAGGCCGCGGAAAACACCGAGGAAGACGCCCTGGTGGTCGCCCGCGACGATGGCTCGATGCTGGTGGACGGCTCGCTGCCGAACGACGACCTGCGCGAACTGCTGGGCGGCGTGTCCCTGCCCGACGACGACGAGTACAACACCGTGGCCGGCATGATGATCGAACGCTTCGGGCGCATTCCCAATGTGGGCGAACACCTGGACTGGGCCGGCTGGCGCTTCGAGATCGTCGACCTGGACGGCGCCCGGATCGACAAGCTGCTGATCTCCAGACTGCCCGACAGCAATGGCGCCGAAGAAGAATCCTGACGGCGGAGATGCCGGCCGCTCCGCGGCAGTCGGTACCCGCGCATTGATGGACGAACTGGCCGACGGCGATCCGGAGGAACGCCTGAAGCTGGGCGACATCCTGTCCGGCCTGGGGCCCACGGCCTTCGGCATGCTGCTGTTCCTGGGCGTGCTGCCGGCGTTCATCCCCATCCCGGGCGTCGGCGGTGCCGTGGGCGGGCCGCTGGTCATCCTGGTGGGGCTGCAATTGCTGCTCGGCCTGCGCCGGCTGTGGCTGCCCCGGTTCCTGGCCCGGCGCGGCCCGTCCCGGGGCACCCTGATCCGGTTCCGGACCCGGATATCGCCCTGGCTCAGGCGCCTGGAAAAACTGGTGCGCCCCCGCCTGACCTTGCTGCTGGACCACCGGCTGGCCCTGTTCTTCACCGGCCTGCTGTTGATCCTGCTGGGCATCCTGCTGGCCCTGCCGCTGCCATTCACCAACTATGTCTTCGGCACCCTGTTGCTGCTGTTCGCGCTCGCCCTGCTGGAGCGCGACGGCGCATTGATGCTGATCGCCTGGGTGGCCGGCTCCATTGCCGTGGCGATCATCGGCCTCGCATCCGGGCAACTGGCCGTTTTCCTCAAGAGCCTGCTCGGCCACCTGGGCTGAGGGCGCCGGCAACCCGGCGGCCGCTCAGTCGATCAGCGCAACGAACTCTTCCGCGCTCATCGGCTGCCCAAGCCAGTAGCCCTGCACCAGGTCGCAACCGCGCTCGCGCAGCAGGTTGAGCTGCCCTTCCTTCTCCACGCCTTCGGCCACCACGGTGATGCCAAGCGAATGCGCCATCGCGATGATGGCCGTGGTCAGCGCCAGGTCGTCGGCATCGCGCAACATGTCGGCAATGAAGCTGCGGTCTATCTTCACCCCATCGACCGGCACCCTGCGCAGGTGGCTCAACCCCGAGAAGCCGGTGCCGAAGTCGTCCAGCCAGACCTTGACGCCGGTCCGGTGCAACATGGCCAGCAACAGGCTGGCCTGGGCCTCGTCGCCGACCACCGCGGTTTCGGTCAGCTCCAGGTGCAGGCATGACGACGACAGGCCGGTATCGCGCAGGCAGTCGGCCACCAGTCCCGGCAAATCGCCGCCGCGCAACTGGCGTGACGACACGTTGACCGAGACGAACAGCGAATCGAGCGCATCGCGCCTGCTGTTCCAGTCGGCCGCCGTGGCGCAGGCCTCGCGCAGCACGCGCGCGCCGATGACCTCGATCAAGCCGCTGTGCTCGGCCACATCGATGAACACCGCAGGCGCCACCGAGCCGAATTCCGGGTGCCGCCAGCGCAACAAGGCCTCGGCGCCCACGATGCGCTTGTCGGCAAGCCGCATGATCGGCTGGTAGCGCAGGCTCATTTCGCCGCGGTCCCACGCGCCGCGCAGTTCGTGCTCCATGCGCACCCGGCGCTCGACTGCCTGGTCCATCGCGCGGCTGTACAAACGGTAGCAGTTCTTGCCGGCCGTCTTGGCCTGATACATGGCGATGTCGCCGTTCTTCATCAACACCGAGGCGTCCGACGCGTCCTCCGGAAACAGCGTGATGCCGATCGACGCGCCCAGGAACACCTGCCGCCCCTGCACGAGAATCGGCCTGCGCAACTCCTGCACGATTTCCTCTGCCAGGCGCATCGCGCGCTCCTGCACCTCGTGGCCCTGGACCAGGATCACGAACTCGTCGCCGCCGAAGCGCGCCAGCAATGCCTCGTCGCCGCCCGAACATTCGACGATCTCGCTGATGCGGTTGGCGAACTGCAACAACACCTCGTCGCCGGCCTCGTGGCCCAGCGTGTCGTTGACGCGCTTGAAATCGTCTATGTCGGCGAACAGCAGGGACAGCTGGCGATCCGTGTCGCGCAGGAGCATCAGCCGGTGGTCCAGGTTCTCGCGGAACGCCAGCCGGTTGGTCAGGCCCGTCAGCGCATCGGTATAGGCCATGCGCCGGACATCGCGGTCGTGCCGGGCGATGCTTTCCTTCATGCTGCCGAACGCGCGTATCAACTCGCCGAGTTCGTCCTTGCGGTCGCTCTCCATCCGCTGGCCGTCGTAATTGCCCACTTCGATGGCATGCGCGGCCTCGGCCAGCCGCCGGATGGGCCGCACCAGGGTGCGTTGCAGATAGAACGCCGTCGCCACGCATACGACGACCAGCAGGCCCAGCAGCAGCGCCATCCAGTCCAGATGGCTATCGTTGAGCGCCTCCAGGTGTTCGGCGGCGCCTTGCACCGCGCGATCCTCATGGACCTTCATCGAGGCCAGCGAATAGCCCACGCGCACGCCGCCGATGCGCTTGCCGCCGATCATGATCGGCTCGGAAATATCCACCGTGTCCTGCGACCATTGCGCGTGCGCGCCTTCGGCAAGCCTGGCTCCCTCGGCCATCGGGTCGGTCATGGGCTGGCCGTAGGTCACTATCTCGCCCGACCCGTCATGGATGACGTTGCCCTGCGGGTCGAAGACCAGGACATAGGCCACGTCCGGCTCCTTCCCGGCGTTGCGGACGATGCTGCCTATCGCATCCAGATCGAAGTAGTAAAGCGGATTGGCCAGCGCATCGGACAACTGCCCCACGGTGGCCTCGCCATGCCGGCTGAGGTTGTCCACGGACATGGCATGCATCACCTCGTATCCAAGCCTGCCGATTTCACGCTGCACCGTCGCCTGGCGATGCAGCAGCAGCAACATGAGCAGGATGATCAGCGCCAGCATCACGGTCATGGCCAGCAGGTAGCGTGCCTGGAGTCCGAACCTCAGTTTCATTCGATTCTCTCGCGCACCCGCATCACGCCCCGGCGCAGGTGGTCCAGGGCCTCTTGCGAGTCCTGATCGACGGGGATGAAGCGGTTGGTCCGGAAGAACATCTGCAGCGCCCTGGCGGCCTCGGGATCTTCCGCCGCCTGCATCAGCACTTCGCGCAGGCGCTGGCGCACGCGGGGATCCAGGTCCCCGCGCACCATCTCCAGCGCGCGCGGGTAGTCCGGCGTACGGTGGATGATCCTGAAGTCGTCGTGGAAAGCCGCAGGCATGCGCTCCGGGTCTTCCCAGTCGAGATTGCTCACCACGCCAACGTCGACCAGGCCCTTGTGCACCCACGCGGCAATGTTGGATTCGGAGCGCGCAAACACGTAACCGACCGAATCGGGACCCGGCTTGTCCATGGGCGAAAGCAGTATCTGCATCGATTTCCCGGCATCAAGCAACTCGACCACCGGCGCGAAATAAGCGCTGGTCGAGGCAGTGCTCTGGAAAGCGATGCTGTGCCCGCGCAGATCGTCCAGCGAATGGATGCCGCTGTCCTTGCGGGCGAAAAACACGCCGTGGTAGCGCATGACGCCGCCGCGCTCGGTCAGCAACAAGGGCTCGGCGCCGGCGCGCTGCTGCAGCTGCATGCCGGTGCCCGCCGTCTCGGTCACCCAGTCCACGCGCGCCCTGCGCAGGTAACTGATCATCTGCTGCGCGTCGCGGGCCATCAATATGCGGCCTTCGGTGATCCCCACGTCGGCCATCCTGGGCACCACGTAATCAAGCAGGGGCTTGAGTTGCTCGTAATGCGACTTGGGGTCGTCGCTGATCCTGCCCAGCACCAGCACGTGCCCACCATCGTCGGCCCTGGACGAAACCGGCGGCAGGAAGGCGGCGACAGCCCCTGCCAGGACAAGAAACAGACCAGACCAGGCTGTGCGCAAGCGAAGAAACCCGCCGAAACGATAAGTGTGAGACTAGCTCAAACCTTCATCCGCGCATAGTGATCGCGGACTCATCCGGCAGCATTTTCCCGCTCGCGCAACAGACGGGCAGTCCGCTGGACATCGGCCAGGATGCCGCGCAGCAGGCGCACCTCCTGTTCGCTTGGATGCGAGCGCAGGAACAGCCGCCGCAACTTGCGCATCGCCGATTCCGGGGCGCGGCCCTTGTGGAAATCCACCTCATCCAGCGCATCGGCCAGTTGGGCAAAGAATCCCTCCATCTGCGCATGGCTGGCCATGTCCTCTTCTGCCTCGCCGGCCACCGATGCCGCGTGCCCGGCCCGCGCCAGCAGCGCAAGCCGCAATTCGTACGCCAGCACCTGCACCGCCGCCGCCAGGTTGAGCGAGCTGTAGACCGGGTTGGCCGGGATATGCACCGCGGCGTGGCACAGCTGCAATTCCTCGTTGCTCAGGCCCGTCCGCTCGCGGCCAAAGACCAGGGCCACTTCGCCCTTTCCGGCCATGGACACCGCCCGCTCTCCGGCTTCGCGCGGGCTCAACTCATCCAGCGCAACCCTGCGGCTGCGGGCCGTGCAACCCAGCACGAAATGGCAATCGGCCACCGCTTCGGCCAGGGTACCCGCCACCCGGGCCGCGGCCAGCACATCGTCGGCCCCCGCCGCGCGGCGGAATGCCTCGTCCGCCGGATACTGTTCGGGGGCCACCAGCACCAGCCTGTCCAGCCCCATCGTCTTCATGGCCCGGGCCGCGGCCCCTATGTTGCCCGGATGCTGGGTACCCACCAGCACGACGCGGAGACGGTCGGGATCGGTGGCAAGGCTTTCAAGCGTATTCATGGGTGCAGATGTTAAACTGTGCGGGCCGGCCTCTGTCGCCGTGCCGCTCTTTTCCACCCGTTCGCCACGCCTGCCTGCCCGAGGTCCATGCCCCATGCTCAATCCCGTCGTCACCGTCATGGTCAAGGCGGCCCGCTTGGGCGGCAACGTGCTGTTGAGGAACATCAACAAGCTGGACAGCCTCAACGTGGTCGAAAAAGGCCGCCTCGACTACGCCAGCGAAGTGGACGCGGATGCGGAAAAGGCCATCATCAAGGAGCTGAAGCGCAGCTATCCCGATTACGGCGTGGTCGGCGAGGAAGGCGGCACCCGGACCGGCAGGAACGGGCGCTACCACTGGGTCATCGACCCGCTGGACGGAACCAGCAACTACCTGCGCGGCCTGCCCCATTACTGCGTGTCCATCGCCCTGGTCGACAACGGCGAACCCACCGACGCGGTGATCTTCGACCCCCTGCGCAACGAACTGTTCACCGCCAGCCGCGGCGGCGGCGCCCAGCTCAACGAGCGCCGCATCCGCGTGGCCGACCGCAAGGACCTGGCCGGCACCGTGATTTCCACCGGCTTCCCCCCCCGCGAACGCGCACGCACAGGCGCCCAACTGGAATGCATCCGCGAACTGCTGGTGCAGGCCGAGGATATCCGCCGCACCGGTTCGGCGGCACTGGACCTGGCCTATGTCGCCTGCGGCCGCCTGGACGGTTACTTCGAAGCTGGCGTGAAGGCATGGGACATTGCCGCCGGCGTGTTGCTGGTCCGCGAAGCCGGCGGTCGCATCTGCGATTTCAAGGGCGCCGCCCCGCCCCGCATGGACGATCGCGGCCCCGACTCCCGCCAGATCGTTGCCGGCAACATCAAGGTCTGCGACGCCCTGCAGAAGGTCATCCGCGGCTCCGGTTACGCCGCTTCGTTCTGACCGCGCACCAGAGGAATCCTTCGGAGGCGAAGGCCCCGCCGCGCGCCCGCAACGATGAACGCAGATCAGCCCCACGCGGCTGAAGCCCCGGGATGTACCGTTCATGTGTGTCGGGGGCGTGGCCCCGAGCTTGCAACTCGTACCCAACGAAAAGAGCCGCGCAATGCGCGGCTCTTTTCGTTCCCGGCTGCATGCCGGCGCGGGCGCTTACGGACGCCTTGCCAGTGCTTCCTCGTCCCGCGTCCTGGGCAGCAGGTCCTGCTTGCTCACCGTCAGCGGGCCGACCGTCAACAGCGGGCAAGCAACGAAGATCGACGAGATGGTGCCGATCACGATGCCGATCATCATCGCCAGCGCCATGCCTTCCAGCGTGTTGCCGCCATAGAGGTACAGCGACAGCACCGTCAGGAACGCGACCACGGAAGTGATGATGGTGCGCGACAGGGTCTGGTTGATGGAACGGTTGAAGATCTCCGCCGGCTCGCCGCGCATGCTGCGGAAGTTCTCGCGCACGCGGTCGAACACCACGATGGTGTCGTTGATCGAGAAGCCCATCACCGACAACAGGCCGGCCAGCACGCTCAGGTCGAACTCCAGCCCGGTCAATGCGAAGAAACCGGCCACGATCAGCAAGTCGTGCATCGTGGTCAGGATGGCCGACACCGCGAATTTCCACTCGAAGCGGAAGCCGATGTAGATCAGGAACCCGATGGTCACGAAGACGAAGGCGTAAATGCCGTTCAGGGCCAATTCCTTGCCCACCTGCGGGCCGACGAACTCATTTCGCTGGATGGTGGCCTGATTGTCCGGCGTGGACGCCAGCCGGGCCACTTCCTGTGCGGTCCTGTCGTTGGATTCGGTGCCGCCGCCATCCTGCGGCTGCAGGCGGATCAGCAGGTCGCTGCCGCTGCCGAAGGTCTGCACCTGCGCGCTGCCGTGGCCGGCGGCAGCCAACCGGTCGCGGACGCCATCGACGTCGGCCGGCTGTTCGAAACGCAGCTCGACCACCGTGCCGCCGGTGAAATCCAGGGCGTAGTTGAAGCCCTTGACGGCAATGGCGCCGATCGACACCGCCATCAGCAGGACGGAGATGCCGATGGACACCCATCGCAGGCGCATGAAATCGATGTGGGTTTCATACGGAATGAGGCGCAACGGGAAAATATTCATGGACATGCGCTCCCGTCAGATGGCCAGTGTCTTGAGTTTGCGGCGGCGGCCGTAGATCAGCGTGGCGATGGCACGCGACACCGTGACCGCCGTGAACACCGAGGTCAGGATGCCCAGCACCATGGTCACCGCGAAGCCCTTGAGCGGGCCGGTGCCGAAGGCGTACAGCGCGACGCCGGCCAGCAATGCGGTCATGTTGGAATCGAAGATGGTGCCAGACGCCTTGTCGTAGCCGGTGGCGATGGCCAGTTGCGGCGGCACCCCGGCCCGCAATTCCTCGCGTATTCGCTCGTTGATCAGCACGTTGGCGTCCACCGACATGCCGATGGACAAGGCCAGCCCGGCGAAGCCCGGCAGGGTCATGGTGGCGCCGGACAGCGACATCAGCGCCACCACCATCAACAGGTTGAGCAACAGCGCGGCGCAGGTGATCAGGCCGAACATGCGGTAGTAGATCAGGAAGAAACCCAGCGCGAACAGGAACGCATACACCACCGCGGTGGTGCCGCGCTCCACGTTCTCCTTGCCCAGGCTGGGGCCGACCACGCGCTCTTCGATGAAGTCCATCGGCGCGGCCAGCGAACCGGCGCGCAGCAGCCTGGCCAGGTTCTCCGCCTCGCTCTTTTCCAGCCCGGTGGTCTGGAATTTCTTGCCAAACACGCCAGCGATGCGGGTCGGGGCCAGCGCGGTCTCGCTGACCCGGAAGCTGCGCACTTCCTCGCCATTGACCATCGTCACCTGCGGCACGCGCTCGATGTAGACCACCGACATCAGCTTGCCCACGTTGGCGCTGGTGAAATCGAACATGCGCTGGCCGGCGACGTTGTTGAGTGTGATGTCCACGGAAGGAAGGCCGTTCTGGTCGGTGCCCACGCTGGCATGGACCATCTGGTCACCGGAGGCCAGCACGCGCTTGTTCAGCAGTACCGGGATCGGCTTGCCGTCGAAACCGAGTTCACGCTGGTAGTAAACGCGCGCTTCGGGCGGGATATTGCCGCTGGCGAGGGCATCGTAGGCGTTGCCTTCCACCACCGGGCGGAATTCCAGGGTGGCGGTCGCGCCGATCAGGCGCTTGGCCTCGGCGGTGTCCTGCACGCCCGGCAACTGCACAACCACGCGGTCGTTGCCCTGGCGCTGGATCACCGGCTCGGACACGCCCAACTCGTCCACGCGGTTGCGCAGGGTGGTGATGTTCTGTTCCACCGCGTCGGTGGCAAGTTGGCCCAGTTCGCTCTCGGACAGGCGCAGGATGATGCGGCTGCCCTCGCTGTCGCTGATGAAGGCCGGCATGCCCTGGGCCAGGATCGGTCGCGCGCGGCTGACATCGGCCTCAGAAACCAGGCCCACGTGCACGGTGTTGTCGGCGCGCCGCTCCACCGATTCATACGGAATGCGGTTGTCGCGCAGGGTGACGCGGATGTCTTCCGCATACGCATCCAGCCGCTTTTCCAGCGCCGCTTTCTGGTCCACCTGCAGGACGAAGTGCACGCCGCCCTGCAGGTCCAGGCCCAGCAGCATGGATCTTCCGCCCAGGTTCGACAGCCAGTCCGGCACGGTCGAGGCCAGGTTGAGCGCCACGATGTAATCGCCGGTCAGCGTGCCGCGCAATGCGTCGTTGGCCTTGGTCTGGTCGTCCAGATTGGACAGGCGCACCATCAGGTTGCCGTCTTCCACTTCCACCGACTTGGCTTCCACACCGGCCTTCTTCAGCGCCTCCTCGACGCGCGCGCGGAGCGCGTCGTCGACCGTGCCGCCCCGGTTGGCGGTGATCTGGACCGAAGGGTCCTGCGGGAAGATGTTGGGCAAGGCATAGAACGCGCTGAAGACGACGACCAGCACGATGACGATGTATTTCCAGCGAGGGAACTCGAGCATTGGGGCAACCCGCGCAGGCCCGGCAGGCCTGCGCTCAGCAAGATGGAAAAGGAACGATCAGGCGGACTTCAGCGTGCCCTTGGGCAACACGCTGCCGACGGCGCCCTTCTGCACGCGGATGCGCACGTTGTCGGCGATCTCCACGGTCACGAAGTTGTCGCCCACATCGACGATGAGGCCGGCAATGCCGCCGGAGGTGATGACTTCGTCACCCTTGGCCAGCTTGTCCACCATGGCCCGGTGCTCCTTGGCCCGCTTCATCTGCGGACGGATCATCAGGAAGTACATGATGGCGATCAGGATGATCGGCATCAGCAGCATGCCGAAACCGCCGCCGGCCGGGGCTGCGCCCACCGACTGGGCATGGGCGGGCGCGATCAGGAAATCGATGGGATTCATGGTGTTGTCCGTAATCAGGGGCGAAAGCAGCCGGGGATTATGCCATGCGGCACGATTCCCCGTCCGGCCCGCCCTGCCGGGCTGGCTGGTCAGAGACCGCAGTTCTCTCCCGGAGTTCCCCACCCAAGGCCCGTAGGAGCGGCTCTTGGCCGCGATGAAGCTTTACCGGGGAAGCCAATCGCGGCCAAGAGCCGCTCCTACGGGCTTGGGCGTGCGGCGTAGAACGCCTGCCGGAACGCCGCGAAGCGGCCTTCTTCGATGGCCGCGCGCATGTCCGCCATCAGCTTCTGGTAGTACCAGAGGTTGTGCAGGGTGCCCAGGATCGGTCCCAGCATCTCGTTGCAGCGGTCCAGGTGCCTCAGGTAGGCGCGGGTATAGCCATGGCGGCATGCGTAGCAGCCGCAGCCCGGTTCGATGGGGTCCAGGTCCTGCTCGTACCTGGCATTGCGGATGCGGACCGTGCCGAACGAGGTGAAGTAATGGCCATTGCGCGCATTGCGGGTGGGCATGACGCAATCGAACATGTCCACGCCCCGCGCCACCGCCTCCACCAGATCCTCGGGCCGCCCCACCCCCATCAGGTAGCGCGGACGGTCCGCCGGCAACTGCGGATGCAGGTGCTCGATCATGGCATTGCGCTCGTGCTCCGGTTCGCCCACCGCCAGCCCACCGATGGCATAGCCATCGAAACCGATGCCCTGCAGTCCTTCGGCCGAGCGCATGCGAAGTTCCGGGTAAACCCCGCCCTGGACGATGCCGAACAGCGCCGCGTCGTTGCCCAGTTCGTCGTGCGCGTTGCGGCTGCGCTGCGCCCAGCGCAGGCTCAGTTCCATCGAGGTGCGCGCCACCGTCTCCGTGGCCGGGTACGGCGTGCATTCGTCGAAGATCATCACGATGTCCGAATCCAGCACCTTCTGGATGCGCATGCTTTCCTCGGGGCCCAGGAACACCTTGCCGCCGTCCACCGGCGAGGCGAAGGTCACGCCCTGCTCGGTGATCTTGCGGCGGTGGGCCAGCGAGAACACCTGGAATCCGCCCGAATCGGTCAGGATGGGCCCGTCCCAGCGGGCGAAACCGTGCAGGCCACCATGCTTGCCGATGACCTCCAGCCCCGGCCGCAAATACAGGTGGAAGGTGTTGCCGAGGATGATTTCCGCGCCCAGTTCGCGGACCTGCTCCGGCAACGCGCCCTTGACCGAGCCATAGGTTCCCACCGGCATGAAGGCCGGCGTCTCAACCGTGCCGCGCGGGAACGTCAGCCGCCCGCGCCGCGCATCGCCGTCGGTGGCATGGAGCTGGAATTGCAGTCGGGACATGGGCGCAAAGCCGGAAACAGGTAATGGGGAAGCCGGACATTGTCGCCGATCACGGCGGCATTTCCTCCATCGATACGCCATCGGCCATTCACTGCGGAGGGATTCTGCAGTCCGGGAATCTCAGCGCATGAAGACCGGCAAATCCGCCGAAGCCAGGCGCATACCCAGTTCATCGCCCGCCTCGGGCACCGAATCCACCGGAAAATCGACCTCCACCCGATCGCCACCGGACAACGCCAGCACACACGCGAAGCCCGGCCCCCGGAAGACGCACTCCAGTACGCGCGCCCGGATCGGACCCAGAGGATCGCGAAGCAACCGGTCCGGACGCACCAGCACATCATGGTCGCCCGCCAGGCCCAATGCCGCCGCAGGTACCAGCGTGCCGCGGCCGACGAAATCCGCCACATGGCGGTCCGCCGGCTTCCGGTACAAGGCCTGCGCGGTATCCCATTGCAGCAGGCGACCCGACCGCATCACCCCGATCCGGTCGGCCATCGCAAACGCCTCGGCCTGGTCATGGGTGACCAGCAGGACCGTGGTGCCGGTGCCCTTGAGGATAGTGCGCAACTCCGCGGCCAGGTGCTCGCGGGTGCCCACGTCCAGGTTGGAGAACGGCTCGTCCAGCAACAGCAGCGACGGCGCTGGCGCCAGCGCGCGCGCCAGCGCCACGCGCTGCTGTTGTCCGCCCGACAGTTCGTGCGGGAAACGGCCACTGCAATCGTCCAGCCCCACGAGAGACAGCACTTCGGCCACGCGGCGGTTGCGTTCGCCACGCGGCTGGCGCGAAAGGCCGAATCCGACGTTGCCGGCCACGTCCAGGTGCGGAAACAACGCGTAGTCCTGGAACATCATCCCCACGCGGCGCTGTTCCGGCGGAAGCATCGTGTCCGTCGATGCCAGGGTTTTGCCGTCCAGCGCGATCCGTCCGGCATGTATCGGCTCGAAGCCGGCCACGGTGCGCAGCACGGTGGTCTTGCCGCAGCCGGAAGCTCCCAGCAAGCAGCCGATCTCGCCGGCGTGCAACGACAGCGACAACCCGTCCACCACCACCTGCAAACCGCCGTTCGCCGGATAACCGGCACGGATGCCTTCGAGTTCGAGCATCGGCCTGCTCATGCATGTCCTCCGCGACCGATGCGCTCGCCGGCGCGCGCCAGCCACACCACCGGCAACAGCCCCACTAGCACGATCAACAACGCCGCGATGGCACCCTCTTCATAAGCACCACGCGCGGCGTCGGCGTACAGCCAGGTGGCCAGGGTTTCGAAATTCATCGGGCGCAGCATCAGCGTAGCGGGCAATTCCTTCATGGTATCCACGAACACCAACAATGCCCCCGCCGCCAGCGCCGGCCGCAACAAGGGCAGATGCACCCTGCGCAATGCGCCGGTGGAGGTTTCCCCCAGATTGCGCGCGGCCTGGTCCAACGATTGCGGAATGCGCGCCAGTCCTGCTTCGGTGCTGCCCGCCGGGATCGCGAGGAAGCGCAGGGTATAGGCAACCACCAGCGCGGTGGTGGATCCCATCAGCAGCATGCGCGGCGCGCCGCCGAACTGCTTGATGAGCTCGTTCGCGGCGGCATCGAACCATCCCAGCGGCACCAGCAGGCCGATGGCCAGCACCGTGCCCGGAATCGCATAGCCCAGGCTGGAAACGCGCAGGCAAATCGCCGCCAGGCGCGGACGCCGCCGCGCCTGCGCCAACCGCAGTGCCCAGGCCACCACCAGTCCGGCCACCACCGTGACCACCGTAGCCAGGAAAGCCACATGCACCGTGTTCCATGCGCTGGAGGCCAGTTGCGCGGACACGCCGCCGGCCGCCTGCAACCGTTTCCAGGTTTCCCAGACCAGATAGGAGGCCGGGATGGCGAAACCCGCCATCACCGGCACCAGGCCCAGCAACAGCGCCAGGATGGCCGCCGCGCCGCGCAACCGCTGCGGCTGCATCGGACGCGGCTGCTGCAAGGTGTTGTAGCGCTGCCGGCGGCGGCCATGGCGTTCCAGCACGATCAGGGCCACCACGATGACCAGCATCGCCAGCGCGATCTGCGCGGCTCCCGGCAGGTCCCCGCGCGTCACCCACGTGGTGTAGACCGATACCGTCAGCGTCTGCACACCGAGGAACTCGGAGGCGCCTATGTCATTGAGCGTCTCCAGCAGCGCCAGCGCCATGCCCACCGCAATGGCCGGACGCGCCAGCGGCAATGCCACGCGATGGAACAACGCCGCCCGCCGCACACCCAGCGAACGCGCCGCCTCCATCACCGCGGCGGTCTGGGTCAGGAACATCGCGCGCGTGCTCAGGTACACATAGGGATACAGCACGAAACCCATCAGCACGATGCAACCCGCCAGCGAACGCACGTCCGGCAACCTGAAATCGCGCGGGCTGTCGATGCCCAGCAGGCCGCGCAGGCCCGACTGGATCGGACCCAGCGGATGCAACAGGTCCAGGTAGGCATAGGCGACGATGTAGGTCGGCACCGCCAGCGGCAGCAACAATGCCCACGACAGCATGCGCCGCCCCGGGAAGTCGTACGCCGTCACCAGCCACGCGCTGCCGGTGCCCAGCAACGCCACCATCACGCCCACGCCCGCCAGCAGCAGGAGCGTATTGCGCGTGGCCTGCGGCAACACATGTGCCAGCAAATGCGGCCACAGGCCGCTGCTGCCCTGCAGGGCCGACCACGCCAGCGCCAGCAGGGGCGCCAGCATCGCCAGCGCGATGACAACGGCCGCCATCTGCCAGGCCCGGTCCTGGCGCGCGATCACGGCCGCCATGCACGTGTCAGTTGTCGAAACCGACCCGGTCGACGAGTTCGCTGGCCTGCTTGCGGAACTCGGCCACCCTGGTCAACGGCAGCGCGTCGATCTTCATCTCGCCGAAGCTGGCCACCACCGGGTCCAGTTCCACGCCATCCTTCACCGGATACTCGTAGTTGGCGCGGGCGTACAGGCTCTGCGCCTGGTCCGAGACCAGGTACTCCAGCAGCTTCACCGCGTTGTCGCGGTTGGGCGCATGCCTGGCCACCGCCGCGCCGCTGATGTTGACATGCGTGCCGCCATCCGCTGCCCCGGCGAACACAGGGCGCACCACCTGGATCGCATCGCCCCAGGCGCGCTGCTCCTCGCCTTCGGGAGCGTTCTTCATCCGCCCCACGTAATAGGCGTTGGCGATGCCGATGTCGCAGATGCCGCCCAGGATGTCGCGCGCCACTTCACGGTCGCCGCCGGCAGCCTTGCGTGCCAGGTTGGCCTTGACCCCGCGCAGCCACTGCTCGGTGGCTTCCACGCCGTTGTGCGCGATCATCGCCGCGATCAGGCTGGTGTTGTACGGGTGCTGGCCGGAACGGATGCAGACCTTGCCCTTCCACTTCGGATCGGCCAGGTCCTCGTAGGCGAAGTCGACCAGTTCCAGGTCCTTGTCCGCATACAGCACGCGGTCGCGCAGCGACAGGGTGAACCACTCGCCACCCGCACCGCGCAAGTGCGCCGGGATGGCCGATTCCAGCACGCCGGATTCGACCGGCTGACTGAAGCCGCCTTCCACCAGGTCCAGCAGGTTGCCCGAATCCACGGTCATCAGCACGTCGGCCGGCGAACGCTCGCCTTCCGCACGCAGGCGCTCCGGCAAACCGTCGCGCACGAACACCGTGTTGACCTTCACTCCGGTTTCGGTGCTGAACGCATCCAGCAACGGCTGGATCAGGCCCGGCTCGCGGGTGGTGTAGAGATTGACTTCGCCTGCCTCGGCAGCCGTTGGCCCGGCGGCAGCGTCGGTCGCCGTCGGCGCTTTGCCGCAAGCGGCCAGTGCAAGGGTCAGACAAGCGGCCACGGGCAATCCGCGGAAGCAAGGACGGAAATTCGGAATGGACGGCATCGGGGACTCCTGCATGGGTTGGCGGACGCGCTCTGGCAATGCCGGCAACGGGCGGCTGGAGCTACAAACGGGGATGATAACCATCCGCGCACGGGGCTCCAAACCCATGCATGAATTCAGCGGCTCATGCCCGGGACGGGAACAGCAGCATGGCATCTCCATAGGAGAAGAACCTGTACTGCTCGCGCACCGCATGCGCATATGCGGAAAACACCCGCTCCTTGCCGGCAAACGCCGATACCAGCATCAGCAGCGTGCTTTCCGGCAAGTGGAAATTGGTGACCAGCGCATCGACGCTGCGGATCCGGTAACCGGGGAAAATGAAGATGCTGGTCTCGCCCGCGAACGGCAGCAACTGGCCATTGCCCGCCTCATCCCTGCGCATCGCCGATTCCAGCGCGCGCACCACCGTGGTGCCCACCGCGACCACGCGGCCGCCGCGCGCGCGGGCCGCGCGGATCTGTTCGACCAGCACCGCGCCCACGTTCAGCCATTCGCTGTGCATGCGGTGCTCGCGCACGTCGTCCACGCGCACCGGCTGGAAGGTGCCCGCGCCCACGTGCAGGGTGACGTGGCCGAACTCCACGCCGCGGTCACCCAGGGCCTGCAGCAGGGCATCGTCGAAATGCAGGCCCGCGGTGGGTGCCGCCACCGCGCCCACCGCGCGCGCGAACACGGTCTGGTAGCGCTCGTCGTCGTCCGCGCCCGGTTCGCGCTTGATGTAGGGCGGCAACGGCAATCGCCCGGCGCGTTGCAACCAGCTTTCCAGCGCATCCGGCACATCGAAGCGCAGCAGATGGAAGCCGCCGTCGCGTTCCAGCACCTCGGCGGTGCCGCCAGCGTCCAGCGCGATGCGGCTGCCGGGCTTCGGCGATTTGCTCGCGCCCACCTGCGCCCGCACCCGGTTGTCCGGCAGCAGGCGCTCGATCAGGATTTCGACCCGTCCGCCGCTCTCCTTCTGCCCGAACAACCGCGCCGGGATCACCCGGGTGTCGTTGAACACCAGCAGATCGCCCGGCTGCAGCAGTTCCGGCAGGTCGCGCACCTGCCGGTCGGCGAACGGCGCATCGCCGGGCGGCACCACCAGCAGGCGACTTGCCGAGCGTTCGGCCAGCGGCGCCTGCGCAATCAGCGCTTCGGGCAGGTCGTAGTGGAAATCGGACTTCTTCATCGCGCATCGGGCCGGTCAGGTTGCGCATTGTAGCGACCGCTCCGGGCGCGCCGCCGCGCCGTGCATTCCCGAAATCAGGCGGCGATGCCCGGGCCTGGCGCCGGTTTCAGCGTTCGAACTTGGTGGAAAGGATGATGGAGGACGTGGTGCGCTCGACACCCTCGATGGTGCCGATGCGGTCGGTCAGCACATCCATTTCGCCCACCGTGGGCGCGGCGCCGATGGCGATCAGATCGTAGGCGCCGCTGACCGAATGCAGCATCCGCAACTCCGGCATGGCGCGCAATGCGGCCACCACCGACGTCATCTGCTTGGGATGCACCGTGATCATGATGTGGGCGCGGATGTAACCGCGTTCGTATTCGTCATGCACGCGGACGGTGTATCCGCTGATCACGCCTTCGCGTTCCAGCCGCTCGATGCGGCTTTGCACGGTGGTACGCGACAGATTCAGGCGACGCGCAATCAGTGCGGTGGAAGCGCGGGCGTTCTCGCGCAGCAGCGAAAGCAGCAGTTCATCGGTGGCATTGAGCTTCATTTGGCTGCCTGTTTCGTCGTTACGACGAATATTTTTGATAATCCGCACAGATCATAGCTATGAAACGACGAAATTATCCACATAATTAATGCTTTG
>CAZLSG010000053.1:0-13287 GCA_964562135.1 uncultured Pseudoxanthomonas sp.
TCGACGCGGAGCGTTTCGCCCTGCGCCACGCGGTATTGCTTACCGCCGGTTACCAGTACTGCGTACATGACCAGACTTCCTCTGTAGTTATTGTGGTCGCTGCCGCCATCGAGGGCGGACAGAAGCGGAATTATATAGGTTTCAGCGACTTAGCGGCAACCACCCCTTGACCCTGGCCCAAACTGGGGACAAGCCGGCCCGTGGTGATCCATCGCTGCCTGCCCCTGGAGGCGAGGCATCCCGCCATTCAGCCCGCACTCCACTCTTTGAAAATCAAGGATTTGCGAAGGCCCCGGTGACACCCGACAGACCGGATTTGCCCTCAAATCCGGCAATCGCTACGCTGGCGAATTCGCTTCCGGCAGCCCCCACCTGACCATGGACAGCATCAAGATCCGCGGTGCGCGGACGCACAACCTCAAGAACATCGACCTGGACCTGCCGCGCGACAAGCTGATCGTGATCACCGGCCTGTCCGGTTCCGGCAAGTCCTCGCTGGCCTTCGACACCATCTACGCCGAGGGCCAGCGCCGCTACGTGGAATCGCTGTCGTCGTATGCGCGCCAGTTCCTGAGCGTGATGGAAAAGCCGGACGTGGACCATATCGAAGGCCTGTCGCCGGCCATCTCGATCGAGCAGAAATCCACCTCGCACAACCCGCGTTCCACCGTCGGCACCATCACCGAGATCTACGACTACCTGCGCCTGCTGTACGCCCGCGTCGGCACCCCGCGCTGCCCGGACCACGGCTTCCCGCTGGAAGCGCAGACCGTCAGCCAGATGGTGGACCAGGTGCTGGCGCTTGACCCGGAACAGCGCTGGATGCTGCTGGCGCCGGTGGTGCGCGAGCGCAAGGGCGAACACGTGCAGGTATTCGACCAGTTGCGCGCGCAGGGCTTCGTGCGCGTGCGCGTGAACGGCGAACTGCACGAAATCGATGCGGTGCCCGCGCTGGCGTTGCGCCAGAAGCACACCATCGAAGCGGTGATCGATCGTTTCCGTCCGCGCGAGGATCTCAAGCAACGGCTGGCGGAAAGCTTCGAGACCGCGCTGAAGCTGGGCGACGGCATGGCCTCGGTGGTCTCGCTGGACCAGGCCGATGCCGAGCCACAGCTGTTTTCGTCCAAATACAGTTGCCCGGTCTGCGAATACGCCCTGCCCGAACTGGAACCGCGCCTGTTCTCGTTCAACGCGCCGGTGGGCGCGTGCCCCGGCTGCGATGGCCTGGGCGTGGCGCAGTTCTTCGACCCGGCGCGCGTGGTGGTGCATCCGGAACTGTCGCTGTCGGCCGGTGCGGTGCGCGGCTGGGACCGTCGCAACGCCTACTATTTCCAGCTGATCGCGTCACTGGCAAGGCACTATGGCTTCGATGTGGACGCCCCCTGGCAATCGCTGCCGGAGGGCGTGCAGCAAGCCGTGCTGTATGGCAGCGGCGAGGAAACCATCACTTTCACCTACCTCACCGAGGCTGGCGGCCGCACCCAGCGCAAGCACCGTTTCGAGGGCATCGTCCCCAACCTGGAACGCCGTTATCGCGAAACCGAATCGCCGGCGGTGCGCGAGGAGCTGTCCAAGTACATCAGCAACCGCCCCTGCCCCGAATGCAATGGCGCGCGCCTGAACCGCGCCGCGCGCAACGTGTTCGTCGCCAATCGCTCGCTGCCGGAGATCGTGGTGCTGCCGGTGGACGGGGCGCTGAAATTCTTCCGCGAACTGGTCCTGCCGGGCTGGCGCGGCGAAATCGCCGCCAAGATCGTCAAGGAAATCGCCGAGCGGCTGGGTTTCCTGGTCGACGTGGGCCTGGATTACCTGACCCTGGAGCGCAAGGCCGACACGCTTTCCGGCGGCGAGGCCCAGCGCATCCGCCTGGCCTCGCAGATCGGCGCCGGGCTGGTCGGGGTGATGTACGTGCTGGACGAACCTTCCATCGGCCTGCATCAGCGCGACAATGAACGCCTGCTGGGCACGCTGGTGCGCCTGCGCGACCTGGGCAACACCGTGATCGTGGTCGAACACGACGAAGACGCCATCCGCGCCGCCGACCATATCCTCGACATCGGCCCGGGCGCCGGCGTGCACGGCGGCGAGATCGTCGGCCAGGGCAGCTTCGAGGACATCCTGGCTTCGCCGCGCTCGCTCACCGGGCAATACCTGTCCGGCAAGCGCCGGATCGAGGTGCCGAAGCACCGCCACCAGCCGAATCCCAAGATGACCCTGCGCCTGCGCGGCGCCAGCGGCAACAATCTCAAGAACGTCGATCTGGAGATCGCCTCCGGCCTGTTCACCTGCGTCACCGGCGTGTCCGGTTCGGGCAAGTCCACCCTCATCAACGACACCCTGTACGCGTTGGCGGCCAACGAGATCAACGGCGCTTCGCACAGCGCCGCGCCGTACCGCGAAGTGGAAGGGCTGGACCTGTTCGACAAGGTGGTGGACATCGACCAGTCGCCCATCGGGCGCACCCCGCGTTCCAACCCGGCCACCTACACCGGCCTGTTCACGCCCTTGCGCGAACTGTACGCACAGGTGCCGGAATCGCGCGCGCGCGGCTACTCCGCCGGCCGCTTCAGCTTCAACGTGCGCGGCGGCCGTTGTGAGGCCTGCCAGGGCGACGGCCTGATCAAGGTGGAAATGCACTTCCTGCCGGACGTGTACGTGCCCTGCGACGTCTGCCACGGCAAGCGCTACAACCGCGAGACGCTGGAAATCCTGTACAAGGGCCACAACATCAACGACGTGCTGGAGATGACCGTCGAGGACGCGCTGGGCCTGTTCCAGCCAGTGCCCTCGATCGCGCGCAAGCTGGAAACATTGATGGACGTGGGTCTGAGCTACATCAAGCTGGGCCAGAGTGCGACCACGCTGTCCGGCGGCGAGGCGCAGCGCGTGAAGCTGTCGAAGGAGCTGTCGCGCCGCGACACCGGCCGCACCCTGTACATCCTGGACGAGCCCACCACCGGCCTGCACTTCCACGACATCGAACACCTGCTGGCGGTGCTGCACAAGCTACGCGACGACGGCAACACCATCGTGGTGATCGAACACAACCTGGACGTCATCAAGACCGCGGACCAGATCGTGGACCTGGGCCCGGAAGGAGGTCATCGCGGCGGCGAGATCATCGCCACCGGCACGCCCGAGGAAATCGCCGCCAATCCCGCCTCGCATACCGGCCGCTTCCTGGCGCCGCTGCTGCCGGCATCGAAATCCGCCAAACCCACCCGGCCCGCCGCGGTGGCCAGGCCGGATGTGCTTCCTCCAAGAAAAACCGCCCGGAAGAAGGCCGCGAAATGAATCAGACGACCCCCGACGGAAATCCGCAACGCAAACTGCTGGCACGCATCCCGCTGAGCGTGCGCTGGCGCGACATGGACAGCATGGGCCACGTCAACAACGCCAAGTACATCTCCTACCTGGAGGAAGCGCGCGTGCGCTGGCTGCTGACCGTGCCGGGCGTTTCGATGACCGACCGCATCGCGCCGGTGGTGGCCGCCAACAACATCAACTACAAGCGCCCGCTGACCTGGCCGCACGACATCGTGGTGGAACTGTACGTGGACCGGCTGGGCGGCAGCAGCGTCACCATCGGCCATCGCATCGTCGACCAGAGCGACGACGGCGTGCTGTATTCGGACGGCAACGTGGTGGTGGTGTGGATGGACACGCAGACCGGCCGCAGCGCACCGCTGCCCGAAGCGATCCGTGCCGCCTCGACCTGAATCCGGCTCCCCAACACCTGCTCGGCCTGAATCCGGCCCCCCAACACCTGCTCGGCCTGAATCCGGCCCCCCAACACCTGCCCGGCCTGAATCCGGTTCCCCAACACCTGTAGGAGCGGCCTTGGCCGCGATGGGGCTCTACCGTGAAAAGCGTTCGCGGCCAAGGCCGCTCCTACACAAGGACAGACCCCCTTGCGGCCAAGGGCAGGTGGCGTCAGTCCTCTGACGACGGCTTCGAGCGCGGATCGCGGACCACCAGCACGTCGATCGGCGCCTGTTCCAGTATCCGCTTGGCCACGCTGCCGATCACCGCATCGAACAGGGCGCTGCGCCCGTGCGTGCCCACCACTGCGAGATCGGCATCGTATTGCTGCGCATACAACCGCAGCAGACGCGCCGGATCGCCATGCTCGACCACCAGTCGCGGCGGCTCGCCGGCTTCGGGCGGCATCGCCAGTTCCGCCAGGAACGAGCGACCCTCCGACAACGCCTGCTGCCGGGTCTGTTCGATCGCGCTGTCGCGACTGGTGTCCAGCATGCCCAGAAACGGAACATCGAAGCCGTGCAGCACGGAAACCGATGTTTCCGGGAACAGTCCGGCCGCGGATTCCAGCGCATGCCGCGAAGACGGCGACCAGTCGCTCGCCGCCACCAGGCTGCGGTAGTCGCCGCGCGCACGGTTGCGCACCACCAGCACCGGCAGCCTGGAGTGGCGGACCAGCCAGTCCACGGTGGACCCCAGCATCATGCGCCCGAAGGTCTCGTAGCGCGCCACGCCGGTCACGATCAGGCTGCAGCCCTCCTCCTCGGCCACGCGCAGGAGATTGCGCCCCGCATGGCCCTCCTCCACGCGCACCTTCCAGTCGACATCGTCCGCGCCGGCGGCCCGGGCCAGACTGCGCGTCGCCACCCGCACCGGATCCTCCTGCACGTACCAGTCCGGCGTATCCGGTCTGGACGTCTGCTGCGGCGCGCTGGCGTCCGGCTCGATCACCGTCATCGCCACCACCCGCGCACCCCACCGCCTGGCCAGCAGCACCGCCCGGTCCAGCGCGCGGTCGCAGCGCCCGCTCAAGTCGGTCGCCAGCAGGATGCCGCGCGGTGCGTCAGGCTTCCAGAAGGGTTCGTTCATCACACTGTCCTCTCCACTATCGGTCCGGTGCGGCCGGGGCGGACCGCAGTTCTTCGAAGATGCCCCACCGCCGCAGCAACCACTTTTCCGTTTCCAGTATCGTCATCATCGCCACGCCCACCAGCACGATCAGGATACCTGCACCGAGCGGAACCGGCCGTGTATCGAACAAAGCCTGCATCCACGGCAGGTAGGTGAAGGCCAGTTGCGCCACCACCACGCCGCCCACCGCCCACAGCACCGCCGGCGTGCCGCGCGCGCCGCGCAGGGTGAACGAGGTCATGTGCAGGTAGCGTACGTTGAACAGGTAGAAGATTTCCATGACGCAGAGGACGTTGACCACCATCGTCCGCGCGGTGGGCACGTCGAATCCGCGCGACACCGCCCAGGCGAAGATGCCGAACGCGCCGATCGTGAACAGCACCGACACGAAAATGATGCGCCAGAGCATGAAGGGCGTCACCAGCGCCGTACCGGGCCTGCGCGGCGCCCGCTGCATCACCCCGGGTTCGGCCGGCTCGAACGCCAGCACCAGCCCCAGCGTGATGGTCAGCACCATGTTGATCCACAGTATCTGCACCGGCGTCATCGGCAGGGTCAGGCCGAAGAAGATCGCCGCCACGATCGCCAGCGTCTCGCCACCGTTGGTCGGCAGCGTCCAGGCGATCACCTTGCGGATGTTGTCGTAGACCGCGCGCCCCTCGTGCACGGCGGCGACGATGGAGGCGAAGTTGTCGTCGGCCAGCACCATTTCGGAGGCTTCCTTCGCTGCCTCGGTGCCTTTCCTGCCCATCGCGATGCCGACATCGGCCTGTTTCAGCGAAGGCGCGTCGTTGACGCCGTCGCCGGTCATCGCAACCGTCTCGTTGCGCGACTGCAGCGCGCGCACTACCCGCAACTTGTGCTCGGGACTGGTGCGCGCGAACACCGTGGCGCTGGCGGCCAGATCCGGCAAGGCTTCATCGGACACCTGGTCCAGATCGTGGCCGGTGATGACCTGCGGCTGTTCGGCGATGCCGAGCTGACGGGCGATGGCCGCGGCGGTGGCCGCGTGGTCGCCGGTGATCATCTTCACCGCGATGCCGGCGGAGCGGCAGTCGGCCACCGCCGCGATGGCCTCTTCGCGCGGTGGGTCGATGAAACCGATGACACCCAGGAACACCAGATCCGACACCTGGTCGAAACCGAAGCCCTGCGGCGCCGAAGGCAGGCGTCGCATCGCGAAGCCCAGCACGCGCTGCCCTTCGGATGCCGCTTCGGCAATGGCGGACTCCCATCGTTCCCGATCCAGCGGAACCTGCCTGCCGTCGGCGCCCCACTGGCTGCCGCTCAGTGCCAACACCTGCTCCGGCGCACCCTTGACGTGGATTTCCACCGCCGCATCGGCGCCGCGATGCAAGGTGGCCATATAGCGGTACTGTGCGTCGAACGGGATCTCGTCCAGACGTGGGCGGTCGGACTGCGCGGTTTCGGGATCCAGTCCCGCCTTGATCGCCAGTGCGACCAGCGCGCCTTCCATCGGATCGCCGTCCACCACCCAGTGGCCATCGCGCTCGTGCAGGCCCGCGTCGTTGCAAAGCAGGCCGGTCAACACCAGTTGCCGCGCGCCGGCATCCAGTTCGCCATCGCCGTCCACCGGGCGCAGCGTCCCGACCGGCGCATAGCCGGCGCCTTCGGCCTCGAAAGCGCTGGCGGCCGTCGCCAGACTGCGCGCGGTCATTTCGTTGCGGGTCAGCGTGCCGGTCTTGTCCGAACAGATCACGGTCGTCGCGCCCAGCGTCTCCACCGCCGGCAACCGCCGCACGATGGCATGGCGCGCCGCCATCCGCCGCACGCCGATGGCCAGGGTGATGGTGATGACTGCCGGCAAGCCCTCCGGCACCACCCCCACCGCCAGCGCCACCACCACGATGAACGCATCCAGCCATTCGTAGGCCCGGAAGAACACGGCGAACAGGAACAGCAGCGCGGCGCCGGCGATGGCCAGGAACGTGAACCAACGCCCGAAGCGGTTGATCTGCCGGAGCAGCGGCGTGGTCAATGTTTCCACCGAGCCGAGCAGCTCGCTGATCTTGCCCATCTCCGTGGCCATGCCGGTGGCCACCACCACGCCGGTCGCCTGTCCCGCCGCCACCAGCGTGCCGGAATAGAGCATCGAACCGCGATCGCCCAGTGGCGCCTGCTCCTCCACGGCAGCGTCGGATTTTTCCGCCGCCATCGATTCGCCGGTGAGGATGGCTTCATCCACCAACAGGCCGCGCGCGCGCAACACGCGCAGGTCGGCGGGGATGCGATCGCCCGCTTCCACCAGCACGATGTCGCCGGGCACCAGTCCGCTCACCGGGATTGTCTGCCGCTCACCTTCGCGCATCACCCGCGCGGAAGGCGCCAGCATCGAATGCAGCGCCGCCAGCGCCTGTTCCGCCTTGCCTTCCTGCACGAAGCCGACGATGGCGTTGACCAGCACCACCGCCACGATCACGAACGCATCCACCAGGTGGCCCAGCGAACCGGCCACCACCGAAGCCGACAGCAGGAACAGGATCAGTGCGTTGTTGAACTGGGCCAGGAACCGTTGCCATGCGGGCTGCCGGCGCGGCGGCGGCAGCTCGTTGCGCCCGTGGGCCGCAAGCCGGCGCTCCACCTCCTCCGTATCCAGGCCATTCATTTGCACCTGTTGCGCCGACAGCGCGGCGGCGGCCTCGACGGCATGCCAAGCAACGGGATCCTGCTGCGTTCGGGATAGGTTCGTGTCTGCCATCGTCCAGTCGTTGTCCATTCCGGCCCCATGGCCGGATCCCCGAGGATCACTGCGATTCCCATGGAGTGTAACGAAGATCGAATGGCCGGGCCTTGATCCTGCTCAGTACCGTATTCGCCTGCGCCACGCACACCGGGATGCGCATGACGGGATGCGCATGACTGGAAACAGGTTCGCCCGCATCATTGCCCGCGCAGCGGCAACAACATCCTGCTTCCCGCCGTATCATGGAAGCCATTGAATCCCGGAGATCGTGCGTGACCACCCTGATCCAGACTTTCGAACACGGAAACATCCGGGAAATCAGGCTTGCCCGTCCGCCTGTCAACGCGCTGGATGCGGATCTGTGCCGCTCACTGATTGTTGCGCTCGACGCCGCCATGGGCGATGGCGTGCGCGGCATCGTTCTGTCAGGCAGCGAACGCATTTTCTCGGCCGGGATGGACGTTCCGTTCCTGCTTTCGCATGGCGACGACCGCGATGCCCTGCTCGACAGTTGGCAGGCGTTCTTCGGCGCGGCGCGCGCGCTGGCCGAATCGCGCGTTCCCGTGGTCGTGGCCATGGGCGGCCACGCGCCTGCGGGCGGTTGCGTGCTGGCCCTGTGCTGCGATTATCGGGTGATGGCCCGCAGCGCCGATCCGGCGAGGCCTTATCTCATCGGCCTGAACGAAACACAGGTGGGACTGGTGGCGCCCGAAGGCATCCAGCGGCTCCTGCGCCGCGTGGTGGGACCGCATCGCGCCGAACGGCTGCTGGTGGCCGGTGAAATGACGACCGCCGAACGCGCCCTGGAAATCGGTCTGGTCGATGAACTGGCCGATGGGGCCGACGTGGTCCCGCACGCCATTGCCTGGCTCCGGCAATTGCTGGCGCTGCCGCAGCAGCCGGTGTTGCAGACCCGCGCCATAGCCCGTGCCGACATCGCCGATGCCCTGCACAACGACAACATCCACCTCGGCCGTTTCGTCGATGCCTGGTACGCGCCGGAAACCCAGGCGGCGTTGCAGGCCATGGTGGCCAGACTCGGGAAATGAGCCCGCTGCACTACGGAAGCCCGCTTGCCGCCTTCAGCGGGAGCGCGCCACCGGTCGTGACGGGTCGCTGATCCACCCGCTCCAGGAGCCGGCATACACCCGCCCTCCATGCAACCCGGCATGCTCGAACGCCAGCAGCAGGTGGCAGGCGGTAACACCGGAACCGCACATCATCACGGTATCGCCCGGATCGCGCCCGCCGAGCAGCGCGAGCAACTCTTCCCGCAATTCGGCAGCGGGCCTGAATTGGCCATCGCACAGATTGAGCATGAAAGGACGGTTGATCGCGCCCGGCACGTGACCAGCCACCGGGTCGATGGGCTCCACCTCGCCACGGAAGCGTTCGGCGGCGCGCGCATCGAACAGCCAGCCGCTGTCTTCGTCCAGGCGCTCGCGCACGTCTTCCGCAGACACGATGCGCGCGGCATCGAAGCGTGCCGGATAGGCCGGCGCCGGCAGCGGCGCCGGCTGCACGTCCGTCTCCGGGAAACCCCGCTCCCGCCACGCCGCCAGCCCGCCGTCCAGCACGGCCACGCGCTCATGCCCCAGCAGCTTCATCATCCACCACAGGCGCGCGGCGGCCATGCTGCCGTCGCCGGCGTCATAGACCGCCACCTGATGGGCGGGCGTGATGCCCCACTCGCCCAGACGGCGGACGAAGGTATCGCTGTCCGGCAGCGGATGGCGCCCCAGCCCTGATTTCGTCAGGTCCGACAGGTCGCGGTCCAGATGCGCATACACCGCGCCGGGAAGATGGGATTGCAGGTAGGCCAGCGATCCGGCCGCCGGGTCGGCCAATGCAAAGCGCGCGTCGACGATGCGCAGTCCGCTTTCGCCCAGCGCCGAATGCAATTCGCCCGCATCCACCAGCGTGGCCCGGTTCACGCGCGACCCTCCAGCTTTTCCCGCAGATTGAACAGAATGGACGCCGTGGCGCCCCATATCCGCTGCCCGGGCCAGTCGTACTCCAGCACGCTGCGCCGGCGTCCGCGATAGTCCAGTTCCACTCGCCGCAGGTTCTCGCGGGCCATCAGGTACTTCAGCGGGACTTCGAACACATCGGCGACTTCACCCGGGTCCGGCCTGGCCTCGTAATCCGGATCGATCACCGCCACCACCGGAAGCACGCGGAAACCGCTGATCGTGGTCAGTGGATCCAGAAAACCCAGCGGTTCGATGCGCGAAGACTCCAACGCGATTTCCTCGCGACTCTCGCGGATCGCGGCGGCCACCGCACTCGCATCCGAGGCCTCGATGCGCCCGCCCGGGAAACTGACCTGCCCGCCATGATGGCGCAGGCCATCGGTACGCCGGGTCAGCAATACGTGGGTGCCGCCGGCGCGCGGCACCAGTCCCGCCAGCACGGCGGCTTCCAGCGGCGCCTGGGCCGGCAACAGGTCGATCAGTTCTTCGTGGTTCCAGCCCTGTCCGGCCGGCACGGAACCCAACGGGTGCAATGCACGCTGCAGGGCAAGGCGCTCGGGCAGCGCCAGACCGAACGACGCCCGCAACGGTTCGCGCTCCGGCAGGACCGTTTCCATCCAGCGCTGGCGTTCGTCGTCATCCATCCGTGACCAACCCGCGATCTCGGCCATGGTCCGCAGGCAACCCCGGCACAGGCCGTTTGCATCCAGTGTACAGACACCGATGCAGGGGCTGCGCGCGGCGCGCTGTCCCGGGTTCATCGCACTCGATCCTTGCTGGCAGCCCAACCCGACATCGTGTTTCCACACCATGAAAAAAAACGCTGCGCCGGCACACGGCCGGCGCAGCGCTATGCAATCTCCGGCAAGACCCGGATTAGTTGACGCTGACCAGCTTGATTTCGAAGGTCACTGCCAGGTTCGGCGGAAAGCCGGTGCGCGGATCGGCGCCATAGGCCAGTTCCGGCGGCAGCAGCACTTCCCACTTCGAGCCGGCGGGCATCTGCAGCAGCACGTCGCGCATGGCCTGCATCTCGACTTCGCTGACCTTGATGCCCGGGACTTCCTGCGGCGGCCGGGCTTCGGCCGGCTGCTGCCCGTACGGGAACGGGCCGGCCACCTGCAAGTGCACGGTGCTGGCCAGGGTCGGCTTGGCGCCGGTGCCGTTTTCCAGCACGCGGTATTGCACGCCATTGGGCAGCGACCTCACGCCCTGGGTAGCCTTGTACGAGGCGATGTACTGGTCGCTGCGGCCCTTGTTCTCGGCCGCCACGCGGTCGTACTCGGCCTTGGCCTGCGCGGCGCGTGCTTCCTCGCGCTTCTGGAACGCTTCAATGGCCGGGCGCAACTGCTCCACGGTCACCGAGGGTTCGCGCTTGGCAAGCGCATCCTGCAGGCCCTTGACCACCGAGTTGACGTCGACCTGCTCGCCACGCTCGACCAACTGGGCCAGGTTGCTGCCGTAGTCATAACCAAAGTAGTAACTCAGCCTGCCCTTTTCGGACGTGGTGTCTTGCGCCAGGGCGCTGCCCGCCATGGCAACAGCCGCAACGGCGACGACGATCGAACGCAACTTCATCAAACAATCTCCGGGTGGTGGTTTTCGGGAAGGACCTGCCGCCCCGAGTGGACGCGGTAGGATAGCGTCAGCGGCACTTAACCGCCACTGACGACAGGTGTTTCCGACCCGGAAACCCGCCACAAGTTCCCCTTCACCTGATTTTTACATCGCCTCCGAGAACCGCACGATGTCCGAAGCCTCCGTCACCACAGCCCTCCAGGACTCCGTCCTGCGCATCACCGTCAACCGTCCGGACAAGCTCAATGCACTCAACGCCGCCACCCTGGATGCGCTGCTGGCCGCCTTCGAGGCCGCCGCCGGCAACCCGGAGGCACGGGTAGTCGTGCTGACCGGCGCGGGCCCCAAGGCCTTCGTCGCCGGGGCCGACATCGCCGAAATGGCGGGGCTGTCCGCCACCGAGGGGCGCGACTTTTCCCTGCGCGGCCAGCGTTTGATGCGCCGGATCGAAACCCTGCCAAAGCCGGTGATCGCCATGGTCAACGGCTACGCGCTGGGCGGCGGGCTGGAACTGGCCATGGCCTGCCACCTGCGCATCGCGGCCGACACCGCCAAGGTCGGACAGCCGGAAATCAACCTGGGGCTGATCCCCGGCTTCGGCGGCACCCAGCGCCTGCTGCGCCTGGCCGGCCGCGCCGCCACCCTGGAACTGTGCCTGCTGGGCGCCCCCATCGACGCCGCACGCGCCGCCCAACTCGGCATCCTCAACCGGGTCGTCCCGGCGGCGGAACTGGAAGCCGAAACCCTGAAGCTCGCCACTCTACTGGCCGCCGCCGCGCCCCTGGCCCTGCGCGGCATGCTGGATGCTGTCAACGTGGGCGGCGAATGCGGCATCGAGGAAGGACTGCAGTACGAGAGTGCGCAATTCGGTCTGATGTTCGCCACCGAGGACATGCGCGAAGGGACGTCCGCCTTCCTTGAGCGGCGCAAGCCGGTGTTCCGCAACCGCTGATCCACTCCATGCCGCGCAAGCCCCATGCCAACACGCAGCAAGACCCGACGGCGACACCGTTGCCACTGCGACTCGCCCGCCTGCTTGACGACGACGACCTGGACGGTGCCATCGAAGCCGGCCTGATGGACTACGTGCCCGACCCCGCCCACGACCGGCTCGACCCGGCTTATCCGGCCCTGGGCACAACCCTGTCCGCTGCCCGGCGAAAACTCCTGGATGCGTGGGCCGCGCGAGACCGCTACCGCGCGCGCCAGCAACGCCTCGCCCGCCATGCCGCCGAGCGCGACGCGCGACGCGCGACGCCGCCGGCACAAGCCGGGAAACCGTCCCTGCCACCCGCCGCCGCCGACATCCTGGCGCGGGCCAAGGCCAAGGCCGCGGAGCGCAGCGCGAAATGACCGCAACGCTCCCTCGCCGAGGCAAGACGCTCAACGCCGCCGAAATCGATGAACTGTTCGCCCGCCTGGCCGAACTGAATCCGAAACCGGCCACCGAACTCGAATACCGCACGCCCTTCGAACTGCTGGTGGCGGTGATCCTGTCCGCGCAGGCCACCGACGTGGGCGTGAACAAGGCGACGCGGCGGCTGTACCCGGTGGCCAATACTCCCTCTGCCATCCTCGCCCTCGGCGAAGACGGATTGAAGCGCTACATCGCCACCATCGGCCTGTTCAACGCCAAGGCGAAGAACGTCATCGCCACCTGCCGGATCCTGGTCGAGGAACACGGCGGCGAAGTCCCGCGCGACCGCCCCGCGCTGGAAGCCCTGCCCGGCGTGGGCCGCAAGACCGCCAACGTGGTGCTGAACACCGCCTTCGGCGAGCCCACCATTGCCGTGGACACGCATATCTTCCGTGTCTCCAACCGTACCGGCCTGGCCCCCGGCAAGGATGTGCGCGCGGTGGAGGACCGGCTGCTCAAGGTGGTGCCGGACAAGTACAAGCAGGACGCGCATCACTGGCTCATCCTGCATGGCCGCTACGTATGCAAGGCCCGCAAACCCGACTGCCCGCAATGCATCATCCGCGACCTGTGCCGGTTCAAGGACAAAACCGCCGCCTGATGCGGCAGCACCACCTGCCGTTGGCACGGCATGATTGTCCATTGCGCCCCAATGCGGCTGCGGGCCGGCTCATCCTGCATGGCCGCTACGTATGCAAGGCCCGCAAACCCGACTGCCCGCA
>CAZLSG010000053.1:13387-17913 GCA_964562135.1 uncultured Pseudoxanthomonas sp.
ATGCATCATCCGCGACCTGTGCCGGTTCAAGGAAAAGACGCCGTAGGCCGGCCCTACGCGGCCGACGCAGGGGAATGATGGGTCACGGGCGTCGGGGGCGTGGCCCCAACCTACTCGTCGCGCTCGACGAAAGGCTTGCGCGGCAGCCTGTCCTCGCGCATCGCCGCGTGGTACGCGAAGGATGCGATGATCGCCGCCGCCTGCTTCAGGTCCTCCGGCACCACGTGGTCGTAGGTGTCCAGGTGGGTGTGGTGGACGTGGGTGAAATAGTCGGCCGGGTCCTGCACGAACTGGAAGCCCGGCAGGCCGACGCGATCGAACGACTGGTGGTCGGTGCCGCCGGTGTTGCGGGTCGTCACGATGGTCGCGCCCAGGTCGTGGAACGGTTCCAGCCAGGCCTTGAAGATCGGCACCGCGGCATGGTTGTCCTGCGCGTAGATGCCGCGGATGCGGCCGGTGCCGTTGTCGAAGTTGAAATAGGTGGAGAAGCGGTCGTAGCCGCGCTTGCGCTGCAGCGGGCCGGTATTGCGCTGGAACGCGCGCGGCAACGCCTTCTGCTCCGGATCGGTAGGTTCGGGATAGCTCGCCAGATGCTTCGACACGTATTCGGCGGACCCGTGCAGGCCCTGCTCCTCGCCGCCCCACAGCGCAAGCCGGATGGTCCGCTTCGGCTTCACCCCGATCGTCTTGAGGATGCGCATGGCCTCCATCATCACCACCACGCCCGCGCCATTGTCGGCGGCGCCGGTGCCGGTATGCCAGGAATCCAGGTGCGCGCCGATGATGACCACCTCGTTCGCCTTGGGTCCGCTGCCGGGGATTTCGGCGAAGACATTGGTCGCCGGCAGATCGCCATCGCTGGTGAAGCGTGCGTCCACGTCGATGCGCATGCGCACGTCCTGCTTGTTCTGCACCGCGCGCACCAGCTGGTTGTAATGCTCGGCCGCCACCACCAGCTCGGTCACGCCGGCCGACTCGCCGGCCTTGCGCGAGCCGCCTCCCATCACGCGGACCACGCCGTTGTCCCAGGAACTGATGGACAGGGTTGCCAGCGCCCCTTCCTCCGCCAGGAACTCGTTGAGCGCCTTGTTCAGCGCCTGGCGCTTGCGGAACTCCTCCAGCCGCTTCTCCTGCGCGTCCGGCGCGGGGTCGGCCGGAACCGGGAAGGTCTGCAGTTCGCCCAGGTCTTCCTCGGTGTAGCGACGGAAGTCCGGCTTCTCCGCCGGCTTGTAGGCGCGTGCGTCGTCCAGCAACAGGATCTTGCCGCCCAGCTTGCCCTTCTGCTTTTCGATGTCCTCCAGCGTCTTCAGCGACACCTTCACCACCTCGCCCTCGACCGGGCCATCGGTGCCCGGCGTCCATGCCTTAGGCAAGGCATGGATGGGCAGTTCGCGCGGCGAAACCAGTTCGACCCGGGCCGAACGGAACTCCCAGCCGCGTCCGAACGCCGGGTCGTAGACTTCGTCGTGGACGTTGGACAGTCCCCAGCCCGTCAGTTTGTTGCGCGCCCACTCGCTTGAACGTTCGTAAGCCGGCGAATTGGTCAACCGCGGCCCGATGGTCTCGGTCAATTCCTTCAGGCTGGCCGCCGCTTGCGAGCGACTGAAGGCCTCCTGCCGGATCCGGGCCACCACATCCAGATCGACGGGTTCGTACTGTTGCGCCGCACCGGCACCGGACACCAGGGCCGATGCCACCAATGCCATCTTCAACAGACGGATGCGAAGCTCGTGTTGCTTTGCCACGGTATTCCCCACGGTTGCCAATGCGGACATGCAAACGGCCATCGACGACGGCGCCGCCCTCGGGGCGGAACCGCCGCAGATGACCGTATCGCCCCTATCCTAACCCACCATCTCGCGCGCGCCACCGTTGTCCGGCAGGAAGCACGGCATGTGCGGATTCCGATCCGTCATGACAAGCGGGCCGGCACAATGCGAGGATGCCCCACCCCCTGCCGGAGAGCCCGATGAAGCCCCGCCTGCTGTATGCCGCACTGGCGCTTGCCTGCCTGTCCCTGTCCCACGCCTCCGCCGCAACGGTTTCGCCGGAAGCGCACGCGCTGCACGAGCGCATCCTGACCCTGGACAGCCACCTGGACACACCAACGTTCTTCGGCCGCGAGGGCTGGGACATCCTGCAACGCAACGACCAGCCCCATGGCGGCAGCCAGGTCGACTATCCGCGCCTGGCCGAAGGCGGACTGGATGGCGGCATCTGGGTGATCTACACCCCGCAACGCGGGCGCGCGCCGGAGGACAACCGCGCCGCGCGCGACCACGGGCTGCAACGCCTGCTGGAAATCCGCGAACTGCTCGCCGCGCACCCGGACACATTCGAACTGGCCCTCACCGCCGACGATGCCCGGCGCATCAAGCAGGCGGGCAAGCGTGTGGTCTACATCAGCATCGAGAACGCCTCGCCGCTGAGCGCCGACCCCTCACTGCTGGAAACCTTCCACAAGCTCGGCGTCCGCGTCCTGGGATTGGTGCACACCTCCAACAACGACTTCGCCGACTCGTCCAATGCCGAGCCGGAGTGGAACGGGCTCAGCCCCACAGGCCGCGAACTGGTGGCCGAAGCCAACCGCCTGGGCATCGTGCTCGACCAGTCGCACGCCTCGGATGCCGTGTTCGACCAGCTGATCGAGCTGTCGAAGGCACCCATCATCCTCAGCCACACCGGTGCCGACGCGGTCTACGAACATCCGCGCAACATCGACGACGAGCGCATCCGCAAGCTCGCGGCACATGGCGGCGTGATCCTGGTCAATTCACTGGGAAGCTATCTGATCGATACCGGTGCCACTCCCGAATACCGTGCGGAACTCGGGGAGCTTTTCCGGAAGTTCGGCGGACGCAGCCAAATCAGGGAATCCGACTATCCGGCCTTCGACGAGCTGCGTGCCGAACTGGACCGCAAGCACGGCATCCGCAAGGCCACGCTGGAGGATTACTTCGCCCACATCCTGCACATCCTCGAGGTCGCCGGCCCGGAGCACGTCGGCTTCGGCGCCGACTGGGACGGCGGCGGCGGCGTGGAAGGCCTGGAAGACATCTCGCAGTTGCCGAAGATCACCGCCAGGTTGCTGCAGGAGGGCTATACCGAAGAACAGATCGAGGACATCTGGAGCGGCAACCTGCTGCGGGTGATCCGCCAGGCGCAGTCACTGGCCGAACCCTGACGCACTGATCGCACGCCCGCATCCGGATAACCGTTCGCGCTCCACGTGAGCGAGAAACGTTCTCCTTATAAATGTACTACTTGACGGGGAAGGCTACGGTGAAGCGCTGGCCAGGGGCTGGCCAATGGAGCCGATCTCCAAATGGCTGGAACGATTGCGAACCTTGCCGAAGAACGTGCTTCGTCAGGCAACCTTGGAGGCATGAAAACGTGGGGATACCTCAGACCCTGACACACTCACTGCTTGACACCGATCACCGAGGCACAGGTGTCGGATAATTACTCAACTTGTACACACCGTCATCATCCGCAAGCCGAGCAATTGGCCACACTCCCTTTTATTGCTGCAAAGAAAAAGCGAACAATACTATTGAAACTAATGCAACCCAAGAAAGAATAGAAACCGATATCAAGAGAACTGTACGCGACATTTCACGAGCTTCTGAATAATACATATGACTTCTTTTATAAGATCTTATAAGTCCAGATTGCTCCCCAGGAATTACTATTACTCCTATCAATAGTAAAGCCACCATACAAAAACCAAACACCGAACCCATAACGGCGAGTCTTTGCTCGCTTCCTGATGGGCCATGATATCTAGCCGCAATAGCAAAGAATTCGCCGACAATTCCAGCAGGCAAATATGCAATTATTCCCATAAAGCCAAGAAGCGAAAATTGATTAATCCAGTAGCGCGCGGGCAATTTCATCTCTATTCTCCTCCCAGCCACTCTGCAATCATATTCATAGACCTTTCGACAGCTCTTGTTGCACTGCCATCCGCATGAAAATATCCGACGGTTCCGCCAATAATCGTACAAGGCGTTACCCCCATAGAGCCAGTTACAACCGACATACCAAAGGTCGCATAGAAAGAAGCACCTTGACTAGCAAATGCGCCTGAAATATCCGCGACTAATCCAGCCCCCTCTTCGAGAGCTGGATTAGTGCTTCCGGCGCGACTTGCACCACTTTTTGCATCGTCACAATCACGCTTTTCTTGTGCTGATTTACGCGCAGCCCGTAGCGCATCGAAATCCTGCTTAGCTGCCTTGAAGCCATCAACTGTCATGTATCCACCAATCGCTCCCATGACGCAGCTTGCTACCGCAGCCGCCGATGGTGCCAATCCAAGCGGATCTCTGTAGCTAACCGGATTCCCCCCGACATAGGCATAGGTATTGAGCCCACCCGCCAATCCGATCGGGTCACTCTGGATGCACCGCCCTATGCTGGCATCGTAGTCGCGATGGCCGTTGTACCAAAGCCCCGTCTCGCTGTCGTGGCGTAAGCTCCCCCGTCAAGCAGACACTGTAAAAGTAGAGTTTCCGGCGGCTTGT
>CAZLSG010000054.1:0-17734 GCA_964562135.1 uncultured Pseudoxanthomonas sp.
TCAAGGGCAAGCGCGTGGCGGTGATCGGCGGCGGCAACTCCGGCGTCGAGGCGGCCATCGACCTGGCCGGCATCGTGGCCCACGTCACCCTGATCGAGTTCGACGCCACGCTGCGGGCGGATGAGGTCCTGCAACGCAAGCTGCGCAGCCTGCCCAACGTGCGCATCATCAGCAGCGCGCAGACCACCGAGGTGCTGGGCGACGGCAACAAGGTCACCGGCCTGGTCTACAAGGACCGCGCCGGCGGCGATTCGCACCGGGTCGAACTGGAAGGCATCTTCGTGCAGATCGGCCTGCTGCCCAACACCGAATGGCTGAAGGGCGCGCTGGAACTCAGCCCGCGCGGCGAGATCGTGGTCGATGACCGCGGCCAGACCTCGGTGCCGGGGGTGTTCGCGGCCGGCGACTGCACCACGGTGCCGTACAAGCAGATCGTGATCGCGATGGGCGAGGGCTCCAAGGCCGCCCTGGCCGCGTTCGACCACCTGATCCGCGCCTCGGCGCCGGTCGCGGTACCCGTGGTGGAAGCGGCCTGAACGCTTCCACCCGAACAAACCTGACATGATCGGCGCAAGGCAACCCGGCAGGGCGCAGTGATGGAGAGAAATGCACCATGAATCTGCGCGACCTGAAGTATCTGGTGGCGCTTGCCGACCACAGGCATTTCGGCCGCGCGGCCGAGGCCTGCTTCGTCAGCCAGCCCACCCTCTCCACCCAGATCCGCAAGCTGGAGGAAGAACTCGGTGTGTCGCTGGTGGAGCGGGCGCCGCGCAAGGTCATGCTGACCCCGGCCGGCCGTGATGCCGCCGAGCGGGCGCGCCGGATCGTCGCCGAAGTGGAACAGATGAAGGAAGCGGCCCGGCGCAGCCAGGACCCGGAAGCCGGCACGGTACGGCTGGGCATCTTCCCCACCCTGGGCCCGTATCTCCTGCCGCACGTCGTCCCCGGCATCCGCACGCGCTTCCCCGACCTGGAACTGTTGTTGATCGAGGAAAAAAGCGACGTGCTGCTGTCCCGCCTGCGCGAAGGCAAGCTGGATGCCGGCCTGCTGGCCTTGCCGGTGCACGACGACCAGTTGCACATCGAACCGCTGTTCGACGAACCCTTCCTGCTCGCGGTCCCCGGCAACCATCCCTTGGCCCGGCGCGACTCGCTGGCCCTGGACGAACTTTCAAGCCAGAAACTGCTGCTGCTGGAAGACGGCCACTGCCTGCGCGAACAGGCGCTGGAAGTCTGCCGCCTGTCCGGCGCCAACGAGAAATCCGAGTTCCGCGCCACCAGCCTGGAAACCCTGCGCCAGATGGTGGCCGCAGGCGTCGGCGTCACCCTGTTGCCGACCCTGGCGACCAAGCCCCCCGTGGCCCGCTCGGAAAACATCCACCTGCTGGGCTTCAGCGACTCCCCTCCCAGCAGGCAAATCGCCATGGTCTGGCGCAGGAGTTCGGCCATGGGCGACTTCCTGATGCAGCTCGCGCACGTGATCCGCGCACTGCCCGCCGGACTGCTGGACCCGTACCCGGGACTTCCGGCCATCCCGGCGGCGGCATCCGCGCGGAACAGCTGAACGGCCGGCCCCAACCGCTTGAATCCGGCCCGTTTCCGGGCTACGTTTGACGCCATAGTTCGATCAGGCCACGGGCGGTGCGGAACACGCGCCGCCTTCGCTTTTTCTGCGCTTGCCCGAACCCGCCTCCCTTTCGCACATCCTTTCAAGGAGAACCACATGAATGCACGACACAGCAGCGGCCTGCCGCCTTCGTCCGTCCGCCCGCCCATCCTCGTTTCCAGCCGCGACCTGGCCCGCCTGGACGCGCTGCTCGACTCCCCTGCCCTGCGCCGCCATCCGGCCGCCGTGGCGCTGATGGAAGAGCTCAACCGCGCGGACGTGCTGCCGCCCGAGCAGATGCCCGGCAACGTGGTCACCATGCACTCCACCGTCGAATGCATTGACGAGATCAACAACGAAACCCATCACCTGACCCTGGTCTACCCCAACGAAGCCAACGTCGACACCGGCCGCGTCTCCGTGTTGGCACCGGTCGGCAGCGCGCTGCTGGGCCTGTCGCTGGGCCAGAGCATCGACTGGGACGCGCCTTCCGGACGCAAGCTGCGCCTGCGCGTGACCGGGATCGAATACCAGCCCGAGTCCTCCGGCGACCTCCATCGCTGATTCCCGGCCCCCCGCCCGGACCCTCCCCTTTCCCGCCCTCCGCCCCATGGACATGCACGCCAACGCCACGCCTTCCCGCCTGCAGCAATTGCGCGACCTTTCCGTCGTGGTCGCCGACACCGGCGACTACGACGCCATCAAGCGCCTGAAGCCGGTGGACTGCACCACCAATCCCACCCTGGTGAAGAAGGCGCTGGACCTGCCGGTATACGCCGACCTGATCGAACGCGAGCTGGCGTGGGCGCACCGGCAAGGTGACGATGCCGACATCGTAGATGAAGTCGCCGACCGGCTCACCGTGGGCGTGGGCGCCATGCTCAGCCCGTTGATCCCCGGCCGCGTGTCCACCGAAGTGGATGCCGACCAGGCCTTCGACACCGCCGCCACCGTGGCCAAGGCGCGCAAGTTCGTCGCCATGTACGCCGAGCGCGGCATCGGCCGCGACAGGATCCTGATCAAGGTCGCCGCCACCTGGGAAGGCGTGGAAGCTGCGCGCCAACTGCAGGCCGAAGGCATCGACTGCAACCTGACCCTGATCTTCAACCCCACCCAGGCGCTGGCCTGCGCCGAGGCCGGCGCGTTCCTGATCTCGCCCTTCGTGGGCCGCATCCTGGACTGGTACAAGGCCAACGGCCAGGCCCCGGCCAGCATCGACGACGACCCGGGCGTGAAGTTCGTGCGCGGCGTCTACAACGAGTTCAAGCGCCGCGGCGCCACCACCGTGGTGATGGGCGCTTCGTTCCGTTCCACCGAACAGGTGCTGGCCTTGGCCGGCTGCGACCGCCTGACCATTTCGCCGGACCTGCTGGAACAACTGGACCTGCAGACCGGCACGGTGGAACGCAAGCTGGCCCCGATCGCGGCCGAACCGGTGCAGGCATCACCGGTTGACGAGGCCCGTTTCGCCGCCGACCTGGCCGCCGATCCCATGGCCACGGAAAAACTGCGCGACGGCATCGCCGCCTTCGCCAAGGACCTGCAAGCCCTGCGCGACGGCATCCGCGAGCGCCTGACGTAGGTCGGCCCTACGTGGCCGACGCACCCAGCGGGCAAGCCACCCTGGTACCACCCAGCCCGCAATAGCCGTCGGGATTCTTGGCCAGGTATTGCTGGTGGTAGTCCTCGGCGTAGTAGAACACCGGCGCCGGATGCGCGATCTCGGTGGTGATGACGCCGTAACCGGAGCCGGCCAGACGCTGCTGGTAGGCGTCACGGCTGGCCAGCGCCGCATCGTATTGCGCCCGGGTATCGCAATGGATCGCCGAGCGGTACTGGGTGCCGGTGTCATTGCCCTGGCGCATGCCCTGGGTGGGATCATGGTTCTCCCAGAACACCTGCAACAGGCGCTCGAACGACACCTGTGACGGGTCGTACACCACCAGCACCGCCTCGGTGTGGCCTGTGCGCCCGGTGCAGACCTCTTCGTAGGTGGGGTTGGGCGTGTAACCGCCCGCATACCCGGCCGCCGTGACCTGCACGCCCGGCAGCGCCCAGAACTTGCGTTCCGCGCCCCAGAAACAACCCATGCCGAACCGCGCCTGAGCAAGCCCGGCGAAATCCACGCGAAGCGGACGGCCATTGACGAAATGCGCGTTGTGCAGCGGCATTTCCTCCTCGCGGCCCGGAAAGGCATCCGCGGCGCGCGGCATGCGCTGCCTGAACGAACCGATGTTCGGCCACATGGGAGCCTCCTCAGGCCGGCTGTACGCCGATGCCACCCTCGTCTTCCGAGGGCAGCGGATCGACCTGGCCTGTGCCCAGGTCCATGGAGAGGACGATGGCATGCGCCTGCGGCCACGCGGCTTCCGGCACGCACACCCGCAGCACCCCGAACAGCGGCAACTCGCCCAGTCCACCCAGCAAGGATTCGCCGAAGACGAACGCCGGCATGCCCGCCGCTTCCAGCGCGTGCTTCACCAGATGGGCGTCGAACAGGTTTTCGGCGCGATAAACCACTCGCATGATGTGCTCCTCCCGCCTGCCAGCATACGCCCTGCGGATGGGCGCGATAAACTGGCGGTCTCCCTGCCGCCTGTTCCCCGCATGTCCCACGATCCCAGCACCACCCCCGCCCCGGGCGCCCCGTCCACGGCGGAAGCGCCCGAAAAGCGCGACTTCGTCCGTCAGATCGTCCGCGACGACCTGTCCAGCGGCAAGCACGCGGCCATCCGCACCCGGTTCCCACCGGAACCCAATGGCTACCTGCACATCGGCCACGCCAAGGCCGTCTGCCTGAACTTCGGCATCGCCGGGGAATTCGGCGGCACCTGCAACCTGCGCTTCGACGACACCAACCCGGCCAAGGAAGATCCGGAGTTCGTCGCCGCCATCCAGGACGATGTGCGCTGGCTGGGCTTCGCGTGGAATTCGCTGCGCCATGCCTCGGATTATTTCGGCGTCTATTACCTGGCCGCCGAAAAGCTGATCCGCGACGGAAAGGCCTTCGTCTGCGACCTGAGCGCCGAAGAAGTGCGCGAGTACCGCGGCAACCTGACCGAACCGGGCCGCGAATCGCCGTATCGCAACCGCAGCGTCGGGGAAAACCTGGACCTGTTCCGGCGCATGCGCGCGGGCGAGTACCCGGACGGCGCGCGCACGCTGCGCGCGAAGATCGACATGGCCGCCGGCAACATCAACCTGCGCGACCCGGCGTTGTACCGGATCAAGCACGTCGAGCACCAGAACACCGGCAACGAGTGGCCTATCTACCCGATGTACGACTTCGCCCATGCGCTGGGCGACGCCATCGAGGGCATCACCCATTCGCTGTGCACGCTGGAATTCGAGGACCATCGCCCGCTGTACGACTGGTGCGTGGACAACGTGGACCTGGCCGGCGACCCGGACCTCCTCGCACCGCTGGAAAAGCACGGCCTGCCCAAGGAAGCCGCCAAGCCACGACAGATCGAATTCTCGCGCCTGAACATCAACTACACGGTGATGAGCAAGCGCAAGCTGACCCAACTGGTGGCCGAAGGGCTGGTGGACGGCTGGGACGACCCGCGCATGTACACCCTGCAGGGCCTGCGCCGGCGCGGCTATACGCCGGCCGCATTGCGCCTGCTGGTGGATCGCGTCGGTATCAGCAAGCAGAACTCGGTGATCGACTTCAGCGTGCTGGAAGGCTGCCTGCGCGACGACCTGGACGCGCACGCCCCGCGCCGGATGGCGGTGATCGATCCGTTGAAGGTGGTGATCGCCAATCTGCCGGAGGGCCACGAAGAAACGCTGACGTTCGCCAATCATCCCAAGGACGAATCGCAGGGCTCGCGCGAGATCCCGTTCTCGCGCGAACTGTGGATCGAACGCGAAGATTTCGCCGAGGTGCCGCCGAAGGGCTGGAAGCGCCTGGTCCCCGGCGGAGAGGTTCGGCTGCGCGGCGCCGGCATCTTCCGCTGCGACGAAGTGGTCAAGGACGATGCCGGCACAGTCGTGGAACTGCACGGCTGGCTGGATCCGGAATCGCGCCCCGGCATGGAGGGCGCCAACCGCAAGGTCAAGGGCACCATCCACTGGGTCAGCGCCAGACACGCGGTCGCAGCGGAAATCCGCCTGTACGACCGCCTGTTCTCGGTGGAGAAGCCAGACGACGAATCCGACGGCAAGACCTACCGCGACCACCTGAATCCGGACTCCAGGCGGACCGTGCAGGGCTGGATCGAACCGGCGGCAGCGCAGGCCCTGCCGGAGCAGTCCTTCCAGTTCGAGCGCACCGGCTACTTCGTCGCCGACCGCCGTGACCACGCACCCGCGAAGCCGGTATTCAACCGCAGCGTCACCCTGCGCGATACGTGGGCGAAATGAACACCGCGCCGGCAACACGTTCCCTCGCCAGCGGCCTGCACTGGCTGCACCTGGACGAAACCCTGCCGCATGAAGAACACGAAACCCTCTGACAGGATTCCCGCATGGCGGATCGGCGCCTGGCTGCTGGCCATGCTGCTGGCCGCGTGCGCGGCGCCGCCTGTCGCTCCGCCAACCGCCGATGATCACGCCACGCAAACTCCGGCCACGGCCCTGCCCGCACCTGCATCACCTTTCGCCGGTTGCCAGAGCGATGCCGATTGCGCGGTGAAAAACGTCGGCAATTGCTGCGGATACTTCCCTGCCTGCGTGAACAAGAACAGTCCGGTGGATCCGGAGGGCGTGATGGCCGCCTGCCAGGCCAGTGGCCGGATGTCCGTATGCGGGTTCCGCCACATCGAAGCCTGTCAATGCGTGGACAACCAGTGCCGCGACAGCGGTGGCCGCATAGGCGAGGCGATCCGCATGCAGGAGAACGAAAACTGATGCTGTACGCGCAAGTCCACCTGACCCTGCCGGCCTGGATTCACGACGCCGTGGACACATCGGCGGTTTATCCCGACGACGCGGCCAAGGTGGCGCTGGCCATCGGACTATCCCGCCACAACGTGCAGGCCGGCAGCGGCGGGCCGTTCGGCGCGGCGGTGTTCGGCCCGGACCACCGCATCGTCGCCGTCGGCGTCAACCGCGTGGTGCCGCAGAACACCTCGCTGGCGCATGCCGAGAACATGGCCTACATGCTGGCCCAGCAACGCCTGCAGAACCCGCGCCTCAACGCCGTGCTCGCTTCCCCGGTCACCCTGGCGACGTCATCGCAACCCTGCTGCCAGTGCTACGGCGCCACCCTCTGGGCCGGCATCGACCGCTTGCTGATCGGTGCCCGCGCCGAAGACGTGATGGCGCTGACCGAATTCGACGAAGGCCCGCTGCCCGCGGACTGGGTCGGCGAACTGGAAAAGCGCGGCATCGAAGTCGTGCGCGACCTGTGCCGCGACGATGCCCGCGACGTGCTGCGCACCTATGGCGAACAGGGCGGCGACAAGTATTGACGCCTCCCGTCCCCGTTGCACCCGCCCTCATTGTAGGAGCGACATAAGTCGCGACCGCATACCGTCCGCGGCTTGCCGCCGGTTCATCGGCATGCAGGCATCGCGCGTCGCGACTTATGTCGCTCCTACAGGAGAGCGTTCGTGAGCGGCCTGCTGTGCTACTGCCGCCAGGGCTTCGAGCCCGAGCTGGCCGCCGAACTCACCGAACGCGCCGCGCTGGCCAACCTGCCCGGCTACGCGCGCGCCAACCGCAACGATGGCTACGTCCTGCTGCTCGGCGCGGACAACGCGGCGCTGCAACGCGCGCTGCCGTGGCGCGAATTGATCTTCGCCCGGCAGAAACTGGTCTTGATTGCCGAATTGCGCGACCTCGATCCCGGCGACCGCATCACCCCGATGATGGTCGAACTGGAAAGACTGGCCGCGCCGGAAGGACAACCGCGCTTCGGAGACCTGTGGGTGGAGCATCCGGATTCCGACGCAGCCAAACCATTGGCCGGGCTGGCCCGCAGCTTCGGCAATGCCCTGCGTCCGGCCCTGCGCAAGGCCGGACTGCTGGCCGCCCAGGCCGATGCGCGGCTGCCGCGCCTGCATGTGGTGTTCGTCGATGGCAACCACGCTTTCCTCGCCCGTGCCGATGCGCGCGACAGTTCGCCGTGGCCGCTGGGCATCCCGCGCCTGAAACTGCTGCCGGAGGCGCCCTCGCGCTCGGCCCTGAAACTGGAAGAAGCCTTGCTGACCCTGCTGGACGCGGACGAACGCAATGCCCTGCTCAAGCCCGGCATGACCGCCGCCGACCTGGGCGCGGCCCCGGGCGGATGGACCTGGGTACTGACCCGCCAGCACCTTCGCGTGACCAGCGTGGACAACGGTCCGCTGCGCCCGCACGTGCTGGAAACCGGACTGGTGGAACACCTGCGCGCCGACGGCTTCCACTGGAAACCGCCGCAACCGCTGGACTGGATGGTCTGCGACATGGTCGAGCAACCGCGCCGCGTGGCCGAGCGCATGGCCATGTGGTTCCGCGAAGGCTGGTGCCGGCATGCCATCTTCAATCTGAAACTGCCGATGAAGAAACGCTGGGACGAGACGCGGCTGTGTCTGGACCTGTTCGCCGAACAGGCCGGCAGGCCGCTCACCGTCCGCGCGCGCCAGCTTTACCACGACCGCGAAGAGATCACCGTCCTCGCCATGCCCCGAAGGAACCCGTAGGAGCGACGCAAGTCGCGACCGTGATGCCCGAATGAGGCATTTGTCGCGACTTGCGTCGCTCCTGCAAAAGATGGACCGCTTTGGGGCTCCCGCAGGGAAATGCCGCTTCGCGGAGCCAGCTTGCATCCAGGGCGATGCACCATTCATTTCCTCTCGCAGCACGCTTGGGCATCATGTCGTGCATCCACATCCGCACACCGCAACAAGGAACCCGCCATGGCCGCCACCTGGATCACCATCGCCGCGCCCTACGTGCCGGAAATCATCCGCCTCGCACGGCCGCTGTTCACCCGTACCCCACCCGCGATCGACAACACCCAGCAACTGCGGCTGGACATCGTGGTTGAGCAGATCAAGGAACTGCAGGACGCCGCCGGGCAGAACGCCGACTCGATCAACAAACTGGCCACCGACATGCAGAAGACGCTGGAAGTCCTGCAACTGGGCTCCGAACGCCTGCAAAAGCGCCTGCACGCCAGTCACCTGCTGGCGATCGTCTCCACCACCGTCGCCGCTCTGGCGTTCTGCGTGGCCGCGTACGCACTGGCGAATTGACCCGCCATCGGGAACTTCACCACACGTCTGTATTCCTGCAGGACCGTCATCTTCCAGCGCATGGCGGGCGGCATTTTTGACAACCGTCGCGATGTAGGTCTAGAGTCCCCTCGCGCAATCCTGCGGCCGCGATAGCGGTCGCTTTTCTGGCGGGCCATCAGGGGATGGCCGTACTACAGTCACTACATATCAGAAGGGGTATCGGAAATGGAATCTCATACCGGAATGCGGACCTTGGGTCTGCTGTTCGCTGTCGCGTCCATGCTCGCCAGTCCGGCCGCGCTGGCGCAGAAGGCACAGCAGGAGCGCGCGAAGAAAACCGCGGAAATCCCGGTATGCGACAAGAGTCTGGGCACGATCGCCGTACTCGAGCCGGAAAGCGCCAATTGGTGGACCGGACAGCGGCTGGCGTCGCCGGATGCCCTGATCAAGGTATTCGTCAACAAATCGGGTTGCTTCACCTTGGTAGACCGTGGTCGCGGCATGTCCGCACTGCAGGCCGAACGCGACTTGGCGGCCAGCGGCGACCTGCGCGTGCGCTCCAATGTCGGCAAAGGCCAGATCACGGCCGCCGACTATGTGCTGGTGCCGGATCTGATCTCGCAGAATTCCAATGCCGGTGGCAATGCGGTCGGCGCCCTGATCGGAGGGCTGGTCGGCAATCGAACCGCTGGCGCCTTGCTAAGCGGAATCAATCTGAAGAAGAAGACCGCAGACGTGGTCCTCACCGTCACCGACGTACGTTCGTCCGAACAGGTGGCCATGACCGAAGGCCATGCGACCAAGACCGACTTGGGCTGGGGCGCAGGTGCCGGGGTTTTTTCTGGCGGTCTGGGCGGCATCGGCGCCTCTGGCTATGACAATACCGAAATCGGCCAGGTGATCACCTTGGCCTACCTGCAGGCCTACACCGACTTGGTCGCCCAACTCGGCGGCCTGCCCGACAGTGCCTCGGCCGCCAATACCCACCAGGCGGTGACCCTCAACAAGCCCGCCCGCCTGTTGGCTCAATCCGATGGCAAGGGAGGGGCCGTACGCGAACTCGATCCGGGGATGATGCTGTACCCCACCGGCAACAAGGATGGGTTGATGTGGGAGGTAGAGGACGAGCTTGGCAACAAGGGATGGGTCAACTCGACTCTTTTTGGCCTGTCACGCTGAACTAACCGGCTTCCGGCTCCGCCCCGCGCGGGGATAGCGAAGGAGCCGCGTTGCCGATTCCGTCAATCATGGCCGCCGCACAGCGCGGTTCAGACACGTCGCGCCCGTGCGGAGACGGATACCGGAACGGTCTTCCGCAAGCCTCCGCCCGTGCCAAACCCGAGCGGCAGCTTTGACCTATTCGGTCGTCACGCCATCGAAGTGTTCATCGACCGCGTCGGCCCTGGAAGGATGGATCACGCCATCCCTGTGTTCCGGCGGCGCATACAGCGTGTACAGCTTCAGCGGCTCGCTGCCGGTATTGGTCACGTTGTGGCGCGCGCCGGCCGGCACGATCACCGCATCGTCGGCCTTGACCGCATGCCGCTGGCCATCGATCGACACCTCGCCCGCGCCCGCCTCGATGCGGAAGAACTGGTCGTGGCCGGCATGGATCTCCTCGCCGATGTCCTCGCCCGGCTGCAATGCCATCAGCACCAGTTGCAGGTGCTTGCCGGTGTACAGCACGCGGCGGAAGTCGCTGTTGCCTTCGGTCAATGCCTCGATGTCGTCGACGAAACCTTTCACTGTGCGTTCCCTGTAATCCGCTCAAGGCCGACATCGTAACCGGCAAGGCCGATGCATGCAGCAGGGAGGCGGGCGATCAACCGGCAGTCCGGCCCGAGGCCTGCCTCCACAACGCATCGACCAGCGGCGGCAGGCGACCGGCCAGTCCCAGCAACGGGCCGCGCAACAGGGTCAGGTGCATTTCGTCGTTGGAGAACATGCGGTTGATGCCGCTGAAGGCATGTGCGGCCAGCGTGTTCTCGCTGCGACGCTGGCGCGCCCAGCGCGCCAACCGGTGCGGCGCGGCCCAGTCCGCGCGGCGTGCGCGGGCTTCGGCAATGCCCTGGCGCAGGGTCGCCACGTCGCGCAATCCAAGGTTGACGCCCTGTCCGGCCAACGGATGCACCACGTGCGCGGCATCGCCCGCCACGATCACGCGACCCGCCACGTAGTCGGTGGCCAGTTGCCGTCGCAACGGGAACGCGGCGCGCGGCGATGCCAGCCGCACATCGCCCAACCGCGCGCCGAATGCATGGCTGAGTTCACGACCGAATGCCTCCGGCTCCAGCGCCAGCACGCGCACGGCCTCGGCTTCCGGCAACGTCCAGACGATGGAACTGCGTCCCTGCGCGAACGGCAGGAAGGCCAGCGGGCCGGTCGGCAGGAACCGCTGCCAGGCCGTGTCCTGGTGCGGCAGGGCGGTTTCGACGAAAGCCACCACACCGCGTTGCGCATAGTCATGCGCGGCAACCGGAATGCCGGCCAATCGGCGCAACGTGGAATCGGCGCCATCGGCGGCCACCGCCAATCGCGCCTCGATGCGCTGGCCATTGTCCAACACAAGACGGACACCTTCGTCGCCCTGCTCCATCGCTTCGACCCGCGCCGGGCAATGCACGCGCACGCCGGCCGCCGGCAAGGCCGCCCACAGGCGGTCGACCAGCAGGCCGTTCTCGATGATCCAGCCCAGTTGCGAACGGCCCAGCGCATCGGCATCGAAATCCAGTTCGCCACCCCCGGCCGCATCCCACACGCGCATGCGCCGGTACGGCTGCGCGCGCGCGGAAAGGATCGAAGGCCAGACACCCGCCTGCTCCAGCAGCTCGGCGTTGTCCGGTGCGAATGCGTAGACGCGCAGGTCCGGACTGGAAGCCGACCATGGCGCCGGCTGACGTCCCTCCACCAGCACCACGTCCATGTCCAGCCGCGCCAGCGCCAGTGCACAGGCCGCTCCGACCACGCCACCGCCGACCACCACGACATCGGCTTGCCCGCGCCGGCTCATGGCGCCGGCTCCCGGCACAGGGCCGGCACATCGCCGCGGAAACCCATCGCCCCGCCGACCAGCCAGGATTGCAGCGAGGGCACGGCATCGGCGGCCACCAGCCCCAGGCTGCGCAATGGACGCAGCAGCGGCGCCGCATTGGAAGTGATGCGGGCCAGGCCATCGGAAAACTCCAGCGTGCGCGCCCGGTCTTCGTTGCGGCGCGCGGCATGAGCCTGCAGCACCGCGGGACTGCCGGGATCTTCGGCCCGTTCCAGCAGCTCCACCAGGGTCAGCGCATCGCGCAAGCCCAGGTTGAATCCCTGCGCGCCGATGGGGTGCAGGGTCTGCGCGGCATTGCCCAGCAATATGGCGCGCGGCGCGATGGTCCGTTCGGCCACCACCCGCACGATGGGATAGGTGCTGCGCTCGCCACTGGCCAACAGGCGTCCCGCGGGACGCCAGCCAACCGCCCGCTGCAGCCGCTCCAGCCAGCCGGTCTCGTCCAGTGCGGCAACCGCATCGGCTTGCTCCGCGTCAACACCATGCACCACGCCCCAGTGGCGGTCACCGCGCGGCAACAACGCCGTCGGGCCATGGTCGCCGAAGCGCTCCCAGGCCGTGCCATCCGGTGCTTTTTCCGCACGCACGCGGGCCACGAACAGGGTCTGGCGGTAGTCGTGCCGGGCCACGCCAATGCCCAGCGCCTCACGCAGGCCGCTGGTGGTGCCGTCGGCCGCCACCACCAGCCTGGCCGTGATGTCGCGCTCTCCACCCGCGTCGGCAATGCGAACCGTGCGCCGCGATCCATCCGCGTCGCCCAGCCCGGTGAATCGCGCCGGACGGTAGCGGACCAGGCCGGGCAGTTCCACCAGGCGCGCTTCCAGCGCCTCGCCGAAATCGCGCGCCACCACCACCTGGCCGAACGCCTCGCGCCCATAATCGGCCGCATCCAGCTTCACCCGCCCGAAGTCGCCCTCGCGGCTGACATGGATGCGCCGGATCGGCCCGGCAGGAACGCGCAATTTCGCCATCACGCCCAATGCGGTCAGCGCATTGACCGTGGCCGCGGCGAAGCTGAGGTTGCGCTGGTCGAACACCGCCGGCATCGCACCCTGCGGCGTGGCCTCCACCAGCGCCACGTCGCGTCCCTGCAGGCCCAGCGCAATGGCCAAGCTGGCCCCGACCAGCCCGCCACCGACAATCACCACGTCATGGCTCGCATTCATGCGCCCATGATACCGGGCCACCACCACGGCAGCGGCACCCGGCCGGTCTCCGCTAGAATGCAGGCTCGCAGTCCGGAAACCGCCGCATGAACGCCACCACCCAGCGCAACACGCTCATCCTTTTCCTGCTGGCCGCCCTGATGGCGGCTACCCGCCTCCACCACTTCGCGCCGGTGCCGGACGCTTCGTGGGCGGTGTTCTTCGCCGGCGGCTTCTACCTGCGCCGCTGGACCGCCTGGGCCTTCCCGCTGCTGATGCTGCTGGCCGTGGCTGTGGACTACATCGTGATCACCGGCCAGGGCATCGATTTCTGGACCCATTACTGCGTGTCGCCCGGCTACTGGATGCTGGTGCCCGCATACTTCTCGATGTGGCTGGGCGGCCTGGTCCTGCGCCGTTTCTACCGGGGCGCCAGCCTGCGCGCACTGGGCCTGCTGGCGGTGACGCTGACCGCATCGGTCGCCCTCTGCCACCTGTTCTCGCAGGGCGGCTTCTACTGGCTGAGCGACAGCGTGGCCGACCCGACCCTGGCCGGCTGGTGGAAGAACTACAGCGACTGGTTCCTGCCCTACCTGCGCGTCACGGCCATCTACGCGGGCCTGATCGCGCTGGCGCAGATCGGCGCCGAACAGGTGAACCGGGCCCGGCATGGCCGCGATGCCGGCCAATGGTCGAATTGAGCTGGCCGCCCGGGCGGACGTATCTTCCCGGGCGTATTCCACGGATGTGCGCTGACGGCACGTCCACCTAGCCGAGTCGATGCGCCGCCATGGGAAACCGCCTGTCGAAGATTTACACACGCACCGGTGACGATGGCACCACCGGTTTGGGCGATGGCACCCGCGTGGACAAGGACTCCGCCCGTGTCGGTGCCTATGGCACCGTGGACGAAGCCAATTCGGCCATCGGCGTGGTCCTGGCCGTCGCCACGCTGCCGGATGATGTCCGCGACCTGCTGACCACCGTGCAGCACCAGTTGTTCGACCTGGGGGGCGAGCTGTGCATCCCCGGGCATGCCGCCATCGTCACGGCGGACGTGGATGCGCTGGAACGCCATCTGGACCACTTCAACGACACCTTGCCGCCGCTGAAGGACTTCATCCTGCCCGCCGGCGGCGAAGCCGCCGCGCGCTGCCACCTGGCGCGCACCATCGTGCGCCGCGCCGAACGCGAAACCGTGTCCCTGGCACGCCATGAAACCGTGCGGCCGGAGGCCGTGCGCTACCTCAACCGCCTGTCCGACCTGCTGTTCGTCCTGGCCCGCGTGCTGGCCCGTGCCGATGGACAGGGCGAAGTGCTGTGGAACCACGAACGCCGCCGGAACTGACATGATCCTCTTCACCCACCCGGCCTGCCTGGAGCACGACACCGGCCCCGACCACCCCGAGCGCCCGCAACGCCTGCAATGGGTACTGGACGGGTTGCGCGAAAGCCACGGCGACCTGGAGTGGCGCGAAGCGCCGATCGCCAAGCTGGGCGACCTGCGCCGCGTCCATGGCGAAGAGCACATCCACACGGTGCTGAACGCGCAATTCGAAGGCCACTGCATGCTGGACACCGACACGGTGATCTGCCCGTCCTCGCGGGCGGCGGCGCTGCGGGCGGCCGGCGCCGGCATCGCCGCCGTGGACGCGGTGATGCACGGCGAGAGCAAGACCGCTTTCTGCGCGGTGCGTCCGCCCGGCCACCATGCCACCGCGGATACCGCCATGGGCTTCTGCCTGTTCAACAACGTCGCCGTGGCCGCCGCCCACGCCTGCGAGAAGCACGGGCTGGAACGCGTGGCCATCGTCGATTTCGACGTCCACCACGGCAACGGCACCCAGGCGATCTTCTTCAACGACGCCCGGGTGAGCTATTTCAGCACCCACCAGTCCGGCGCCTACCCCGAATCCGGCAAGCCGCACGAACGCGGCGTCGGCAACATCTTCAACGCCCTGCTGCCGCCGGGCAGCGGCGGCTTCCGCTTCTGCAACACGTGGGAGGACGACATGCTGCCCGCGCTGGACGCATTCAAGCCGCAACTGCTGTTGATCTCCGCCGGCTTCGACGCGCACATGAACGACCCGCTGGCCGACCTGATGGTGGAAACCAGCGACTTCGCCTGGCTGACCCGGGAACTGCGCAAGGTCGCCGACCGCCATGCCGATGGCCGGGTCGTCTCCACCCTGGAAGGCGGCTACGACCTGCAGGCATTGCGCGAATGCAGCGTTGCGCATGTCGGCGCGCTGCGATAGCGACACCCGGCCAGCAGCTTGATGAACCCTGCCCGACATCGGGCGGCCCCGCGCATTGCCGGTGCGTCGGCGATGCGTCAAGCTAACGGCCACTTCCGCCATCTCCAGCCCAGAGTCCGAACCGCGTGCGCCCCGCCCTCCGTCTGCTCCCCCTGTCGATCAGCGCAGCCCTGAGCCTGCCGGCGCTGGCCAGCGACGATATCCCCCACAACTGGGACTTCTGTTCCGTGCAGGACGCCATCCCTGCCTTTGCAGACGCCGCGGAACCGGAAGAGGACGTCGACGCCGCGATTTCCCGCTCGCTGCGCGCCGACAGGCCCACCATCATCGAAGGCGACCAGCAGGGCGGGACCGACCAGAACATGCTGTTCATCGGCAACGTCCTGTTGCGTCGCGGAGAGCAGTTCCTCGGCGCCGACAGCATCCGCTTCAGCCCGGTCAGCGACACCTACCTTGCCGAGGGCAACGTCCGCTACCAGGATGGCGGGCTGCGCGTGATCGCCGACCGCGCGCACGGTGACCAAAGCATCAACCGCCACCAGATCGACAACATCCGCTACCAGCTGATCTCCCACCGCGGCCACGGCGGCGCCGACAGCATCGTGATGACCGACGATACCGGCCAGCTGAACCATGCCACCTACACCACCTGCGACCCGGAACAGGCGCACTGGGAACTGCGGGCGCGCCGGATCGACGTCGACCTGGAAACCGGCTGGGGTACCGCGCGCGCGGCCACCATCCGGCTTGGCAACGTGCCGGTGCTGTACGTGCCCTGGATCAAGTTCCCCACCGACGACCGCCGCCACACCGGCCTGCTGTATCCGTCCATCAGCACCTCGGGACGCAACGGCTTCGACTACCGGCAGCCGATCTACCTGAACCTGGCGCCGAACTACGACGCCACCCTGACGCCACGCTACATGAGCGAACGCGGCGCCTCCCTGGGAGCCCAGTTCCGATACCTGTGGCCCAATGGCAAGGGCACGTTCCAGGCCAACTGGATGCCCAGCGACAAGTTGCTGGAAGAACATGCGCTGGAGCCGGACTACAACCCGGTCATCGATCCCGCTCCCGGCGACACCCGCGGTTCGTTCCACTTCGCCGGCTCGCACAACATCAACCGCAATTGGCAGGCGCGCGCCTCGGTCAACTGGATCAGCGATGCGCGCTATACCGAAGACTTCAGCAGTTCGCTGTCCGGACTGTCCTCCTCGTCCCTGACCAGTACGGTGGGCCTCTATGGCCGCAGCCGGTACTGGAATGCCGGACTGATGGCCGACACCTGGCTGCTGGCGGACCATACGCTCAGCGAACTCCGGTTGCCCTACAACCGCCTTCCAAGGCTCTACCTGAACTGGGAACAGCCATTTGGCAAGGTGTTCCGGGCCGGCCTGCAAGCCGAAACGGTCCGCTTCCAGCACGACCGCAAGGGCGACGGCAGCCGCCTGGACCTGAAGCCCTACATCTCCATGCCGTTGCAGGGTGCCGCCTGGTACCTCAATCCCACCCTGGCCTGGCGATACACCGGCTATGAGCTCGAGGACGACCTGGCCGCCTCCATGCCCGGGGGCGACACCTCGCCCTCGCGCAGCCTGCCCATCGCCACGCTGGACGCCGGCCTGTTCTTCGACCGCGAAACCGACATCCGGGGAGAAAGCTTCCTGCACACGCTGGAACCCCGGCTGTTCTACCTGAACGTGCCCTACCGGGACCAGAGCGGCCTGCCGCTGTTCGACACCCGCCCGTTCACGTTCAGCTGGGGCCAGCTGTTCCGCGACAACCGCTATTCGGGACCGGACCGGCAGACCGATGCCAACCAGCTCACCCTGGCCCTCAGCACCCGCCTGCTGCGCCACCGCGACGGCCGCGAGAAGTTTTCGGCCAGCCTCGGCCAGATCACCTATTTCGAGGACTCCCGCGTGCTGGCCCCCGGCGAAACGCCGGTGGAGCAAGGCCGTTCCGCCTGGGTCGCCGACGGCAATTACGCCATCAACGACCGCTGGACGCTGGGCACCAGCTACCAGTGGGATCCCAAGTTCCGGCGCCAGGACCTGGTCAGCGTGCGCACCCGCTACCTGATCGGCAACGATGGCATCGTCAACCTGACCTACCGCAACCGCCGCAACCTGCTGGAGCAGGCCGACCTGTCGTTCCTGTACCCCATTTCGCCCTCGTGGAGCGCGGTGGGCCGCTACTACTACTCCCTCCAGGACAACCGGTTGCTCGAAGGCATCGCCGGCCTGCAGTGGGAAAGCTGCTGCCTGGCCGTGCGCACCGTGGTCCGGCGCTATGTCCGCAACCGCGATGGCGACCTGAACACTTCGTTCATGGTCGAATTCGTACTGAAGGGACTCGGCTCGGCAGGCCGCGACACCGAGGGCATGCTGCGCAATGCTATCCTCGGCTACCACCGCGACGACCTCTACCTGGTTCCGCCGGACAACACCGATTCCGATCCGGACGACGTCAATCTTGCCCCGGATCCACTTTGATGAGCCCCATGA
>CAZLSG010000055.1:0-17644 GCA_964562135.1 uncultured Pseudoxanthomonas sp.
GAGCACTTGACTGTTAATCAGGGGGTCGTTGGTTCGAGTCCAACTTCGGGCGCCAAAGAATTCAAGGGCTTAGCCTAACGGCTAGGCCCTTCTTCTTTTTGGGAGGTACAGTTCGGTACATCCTCGAAGCGGAGGCCACCGTGGCCACCATCGTTTTCGGAATCACGGCGGCTGCAGTGATCCGGGTCAATGAAGGCCAATACCTGACTAGAGCTCTGTGGGCACCAGCAAGCGTGGTTGACACGCCATCGTCAAGCGATCACCTCCCTGCAGACCGAGCAAGAAGTCAGCCTTGTGACCCCGCTCCTAACTGGCCGATATTGAACCCCGACACGGCATTGATCCGTCCCCGCCAAAGCACGCCTTCGTTGGAAGGAATCGGGGTGTCGTATGCCCCGAAGACTTTGGCATCCCGCAGATGGATGTAGCCGGGGAGGTTCCTCGGCTTTTCATCGTTATCCTCCTGATCCTGAGAGGGGTAGATATCACCGAAAGATTCGACCCACTCGCCGAAGAAATCAGCCTTGCTGTCACGCAGGGCCTGGCCGAGCGACATGAAGTACTTGCGACCGGAAATCAAAATGCCGGAGACAATACTGCCTTGCACATGTAGCGTGATACCGAATTCGAAGCTATCGCTCACGTTGACCATGTCAACAAGACTTTGCAGGAACCAGTCGACGCGCAAACCCTCGACCAGCAAGCCGTCCCTCAAAGCAAGCTCGACCTTTTCGTTATTTCCGCTATCCATCACGCCTGCCTCGCAAGGAGGTAAGCCGGGACACGGCAAGCGTCATCACCAGTGCCGCCGCCAACGCCCGATGCCATTGATTCATCCGAGTCATCGACTGCACAGAGTATCCGGCCACCTCGAGTGGAAAGAGTCGCGCGCCCCAAGACAAGTCGGTGCATGTCCTGATGCTCCCGCACGAGCACTGTCAAATCTTCGAACATCAGATCCGTGCAATGCAGAACCATCCGGCTGGCATCAACCTTCCAGCGGTTGGCGTTCTCGTTTGCCGAGCCCGTCATGGCATCTTCAAGCTCCCGAGCCATCACTTGGCGCAGGCAACTGTTGATCTCTGTCTGATAGCCACGCCCCTTGGCAGTCGCCACCTTCCGGAAATGCTCGATCACGTCGTTGTCAAGGTACATCGTGATCCGCGTTTTCCCTTCGTTCGAGATCACGGCACCACGACGCGCACCTTCCGCCCGGTTGACGTAAGTGTCCAGGATGTCGTCTTCGTCATGATCGCTCATAGTCTTCTCTCTCTTCATCGCGCGCGTGGCGTGCGGATATCAAACGGGTTTCCGTCGCGTGGCGTCCATGCCACGGTCACAATCCTGCCCAACGCATCCATTCCAGTGGTGATGTAACGCTCTTCAATCGTGCGCTGATCGGTTTCTCGGTCGGATCGCTGCCGGAACGCATGCTCGTCGTGGAAAACAGGTTCGACCTCGGAGAAGCAGATGCCGTGCTTCTCAAGGTTCTTCCGTGCTTTTTCTGGGTCGAATTCGAACTCCATGGCGCATCGTATGCATATATATATGCACACCACAAGTGTACGTAAGATGTCCGGGGTAGAACCCCCATTTAAGGTTCATCACCTAACTGAGGGAGCGGCATTGGCAGATTTGCAATGTATGCCATATGTACATACACTTACCGTATGGACTACCGGTGGGACGAAGCCAAGCGCGCAGCCAATCTCGCCAAGCACGGCGTGGACTTCGCGGATGCAATCGGCGTGCTGGAGGATCCGGCCGCGCTGACACTGGAAGATGGAGATGCGCAAGGCGAGTCCCGGTACGTAACCTTGGGCATGGGCTTTACCGGCCGGGTGCTATTGGTGGTCTGGACCGAGCGGCTGCCCGACAGCATCCGCATCATCTCAGCGCGCCGCGCCAGTCCGGCTGAAGCGCGCTCCTACTGCGAGAATTGAGTCATGGGCAAGGATTACGATTTCACCAATGCCAAACGCGTGGATGAGGTCCCGGCACTGGCGCGTGCGCAGGCGGGCAATGCCGGGAAGGAACGGATCACCATTCGCCTGGACGCCGACGTGCTGACCTGGTTTCGCGACCAGGTGCAGGGTGGCGGCAATTACCAGACCCTCATCAACGACGCCTTGCGCACTCACATCGAGGATCGTGAAGGCGCGCTGGAACGTACTCTGCGGCGGGTAATCCGCGAGGAATTGCACAAGGCCGCATAGCATCCCCCAAGGCCGACGGGGCGGCGCCGCGGCCGCAGCTACCGCCCGATCTTTTCCCTCAATCGGGAGAAGAACCTTTTTCGTGCCCTGGCGGAACCCTTGTCGGCTCTGGCGTTACCAGCACCCCGCCGTCGTGGGTGACTTGGCCCCCGACTGCGTGACACTCAGGGTTCCACAGGCAGGGTCGGTATGGCTACCCGTAGGGGTAGCCGTGACCGTATAGGCTCTTGCCGCCACGCCGGAAGTACCCATTGTGTAGAAATCCAGTGCGCTGTCCTGGCAGACGGTAGTGTCCAAAGCTGCACCAACATAGGTGAGGTTGGCGGTGTAGAACCGCTCCATCTGCTGTGCCATGGCCATCGCGCAGGCGCCGCCTGCGGCGCGGCGGGTCTTGCGGATGTGTTCGTTGTAGCTGGGCAGCGCGATGGCCGCGATGATGGCGATGATGGCCACCACAATCATCACTTCTATCAGGCTGAAACCCGCCGTCTGGTTCGCAACGTGGAATTTCCGATTTGTTTGCATTGGTCAGTCCACCCTGATTTCACGCCAAGACACACGATCCCAACGAGGCGCAAGTGTCTGCGTACCCCGCACTTCGGACCCGCCGGATCCACCCACCACGAACCTGCCACGCAACAGGTTGGGCAAGGTTGGCATGCCGCCACCCACATTCACGGAGCCCACAGGTCGAGAGGGGGTGCCAACCACCTCATCACCCGTGTCGCCGTCGCCATCCAGGTCGAAGTACGAGCCGCCGGCACTGGTTCCGGTAAAGGCATCCAGAGCATTGATGAAACCATAACCGCCCGATTCGCAGGCATCACCACTCGGAACAATGCTGGCGGTGATCAGGAAGGTCGAGACCACCTGCGCATCCTGCACGATCCGCTCACCGCTTGCAGGCAGGTCGATGTACCAGCCCTTCGAGCCGGTGGGCAATGGCGCGTTGGACTGGAAACCCCTGACCGGATAGCCGCCGACAGTGCCACTGGCAACCTCCACCATACGCTGCGTCAGGTTGCCACCCATACCACGGGCGATGGTCGTGCCGTCATCAACAAACCCGTACATGCTCTGCACTGCCATGCTGCTGACATCACCCTGCGTCATATACCGACCCGTGCCGAAGAATACCCAACGCTGGTTGGTCACGGGATGGATTGCCAGCGTTAGCGCACCGCTTATGGGTTGGGCAACGCCTCCGGCGGTTGCAGTGAACAGGTCGGTACCCACCCACGATGCCGGCGAGGCATTGGTCAAATCGAATTTCCAGACATTACCGAGCATGTCTCCGGCATAGACATACGCCAGTGTCCGGCCATCCAGACCAAGGACGCCCGTGGGCGCGGACAGGCCGTTAGACTGCCCGGCCGGACCAACCGCGATTTCCCGGATCACGTCACCGGTATCAATATCCAGAACAATCAGCGCAGCCCTTCCATTGGTGCTGTTCACGCCGTTGCCCAGCACAACCGCGTTCTTGGCAATCCCACCGTCCTTGACCTTGGCGAGGATCGGCCTGCCCTGCACCAACCCCATGTTGCCAAGCGGCGTATCGGCACGCTCCCACTTGATGTTGTTGCCCGAACCGAAGGATTCAGGGCTGGTCACATCCAGCGCAAATAGCCCCTTGCCACCCTTGCCCAGTGCACCAACCAGGATGCTTTCCCCCGGCGTTTGCTGTCGCGTGGTGACCACGATGGGGCCATCCACGAAATAGCGGTGCCCATAATCGGGTCGGCTCAGAGTGCCCAGGTCGTTCCAGTTGATGATGCCGGGGATGTAGGCGAACAGCTCATCGCCATCGGCAGCATCAATGGCGTGCAGCATGCCATCGTTCGCGCCGATGTAGATAGTGTTCGTATCCTGCACGAATGCCGGCGACGAGCCGATGATGTCGCCCAGCAGGTGGTTGCGGTTGCGCAGACGGCCACCCGGACTATTCAGTTCGAGCGTGCGGGTTCCCGCGATGTACGCGGCATTGTCCGCGGCGTCCACCCACGCCATCGCAGGCGACGGCCGATCCAGGCTGCCCAACTGCGCAGTGGTCGCTTGCGAGGGAAACGACCGAGGAGCCTGATTGGGCGTGGTGGCGGTCACGGTCGTACCGTCGTTGTGGCCATTGGAGGTGAAGACATTGCGCCCGCTCGTCGGGATGCCTTTTGATGCGCACCAGCCATTGCCGGGTTGACCCACTCCCGAGCAATCGACCGCCTCTGCGCCACCAGCAACGCTCACAGGCTGAGACCTCAACTCACCTGTCCATACACCGGAAACATAATTGGCCTGGAACACTCGGGATCCCGCATCTAGCGACGTGGAGTTGGCTGCGACATTGGAGAACGAACCCGTTCGCTCAACGATTGCCGCCAACGCCGCGCTCAGGCCATCCGAGAATTCCTGGGGGTTGCTCGCGGACAAGAAGGTACCCCGACCATTCACCGCTGCATGCAAGAGGTCATCGATGTTGTTGACGCTGTCAGCGGAGGGTGCTGGCCAATTCACTGCCGCACCTCCCTGCCTTGGAGAGCCATCAGCAAGTACTTGCTGTACGGACGACTGATCGAGCGTGCCCTTCAATCCGATCGAAATACCAAACGTGACCATGTGTTGCCAGAACGCCGGATTCGCCGTCGTTGTCGGCACGATATTCGGCATATCATCAACCAGGTCGTTCTTCCAATAGCGCATTGCCACGTCGGCGAGCGTATTCTGACGACTGAGCGAAGGCCCGTCGCGATACGGCACAGCCGCAGTGTACTGATAGCTCAAGCCACCGGGACCGGTGATGATGGATCCATTTGTACCGTCCTGATCTCCATTGGAACTGAACCCGGAATCGCCGTTCCAGAAACCATCTGTCGTCAGGATCGTGAAATTCTGCCGGCACGCCAACTGATCCACACCGCTTTCCGGACCGTATGCGCCAGTGCTGCTACGATTGGAAAAGTACAACCCGGCATTGTTCAACGCGTTACGCAGAGGCGTGCCACTGCTCGCGGTTGCAAGAAAAAGCCTGTTGTACCAGCGCTGGCGATTGTTGTTGGCACCGGAAACCCCATTGGGATTGTCGAACAACCCCTGATTGTAATTGACCGGAATCGGAACGCTTTGCGTGGGATTATTCACACCCGAGCCGCCGGCGCGCCCATGGATTGTGCGAAACCCAACGCGAACCTTGCTGTCGAGTTCATTGAATGCGATGCTCGCGCCGGCCTTGGCCGCCTTGGTCCGCGTGCGGTGGAAGGAATACCAGGTCGCAAAATTTGCCCGCTCCCCCGCCTCCGTCCTGCCGGACGGGAATGCGACCGTGGCGGGAGTCGCATAGGTGCAATTACGCCAACCCCAACCGCTGGTAGTGGTATCACAACCAACATTTGCAACACCCGTGTTGGCATTCCCTCCTGTTGCCTGCAATCGTTCGCTGCGAACAATCCTTTGATTGGTGCGGATCTGGAAACGGTAATACTGCGTCGCATCCGCCAGGTTGGTTGCACCAGGCTTGGGAGCGTAGAACGTCTGGGTATCGTTCGCTAGGCTTAGCGTATTGCTCGTACTGCCTGACGAAGCATGCGTGACATAATTTGGACTGCTGTAGACCGAGGTATAACTTGCCCCGCCGGACAAGGGCACACCTGTCGAATCCAGCCAAGGCGAATAGGTCGTGTTCGGGTTGTAGTACAGCGTGTTCGTAACGTAATTCTGGTCGTACATCGCGGCGTTCACGGTAGACGTCGTACCGTACGAGCTGTCGGAACTTGTATTGTTGCCTGTACGGTTGCTGGTGATATTGCCGCCTGTGATGCTGGTAATGTCGGGGTTATACATGTAGCGCCACTCCATCGATCCAGAATCATCCAGGATGAACAGGATGTTCGGCGGAACGCGCGCACCGGTCGTCAGCGGGTCGTTCGGGATATCGACATTGGCACTCGCCGGCAATGCCAACAGCGTGACAAGGAGAGCAGCGGGCGCAGCCCACCATTGGCGCTCGGGGGTACGCGCATCGCGATGGCGGCAGGATTCGGAATGGATATTCTTCATGGCTCAGGTTCCCGGATCTGGGATGCGGCTGACGACGGTGGATTGCAGAACGACATCCGCGCGGCCTTCGGCCCTGCTGCGCGTGGTAATGCGGTACATGGGGCTGTAGCAATCCAGCGTGGGCGGCAACTGGTCGCAACTCCCCTTCCGGCCCGGCCCCTGACCGAGATATTCAATCCAGTACTGCGGCGCGACCGCCAGGCCCGGGTTGAAGTCGGCCGCTGGCACCGTCTTCCAGGCATCGTCGGCAGGCGAAACACCGGTTGGGCATATGCCCAACTGCGTAGGCCCATTGCCACAGTGGGTATTGTCCGTGGGCACCACGGTATCCCAGCTGCCTGCGGCCAACACCTGATCCTGCGCATAACGCAGCCCCGCTTCCGCCGCCTGGAACGCCAGGCTGCGGTCGCGCTGGTTGGCACTCATGCGTTCCTGCATGGCGGAACTGCGCAGAACGGCGATACCCAGGATGGACATAGCCACCAGCAATACCAGCACGATCACCAGCGAAACACCGGACTGATGCCGGGCGAAGCCGGGCGGCGAGCAGCGGTACATCGGATTACTCATAGCGTACGCCCCCGCAAGCTGACCACATTGGACGCCGTGCGTGTGAGCTCATCACCATCCACATCCCTTCCAGTCAGCGTCATGGTGGTACGCACGGCAATGACATTGTTGCCCGGCGCTGCCGCATACGCGGCCGCCCCGGCGTTCAGATATTCGAACGTGATGCTGTCCACCCCTTCCGCAACCTCGTCACCGGTGAGGCTGCCATTGCGCGCGACGAAGAGCGAACTGCCGCCCCGTCCGTTGTCGGCAACAAACCAGCGCACATTGCGGAACCGCGCCAACACCACCGAAGCGGGTGGCGCGAACTCATCGTCTACGGGGTCGTACTCTCCCGGCAGTGTGGTGTGGTTTACGGTAGTGGCAGTGACGGCTCCGGCCGTCACCAGGAATGTCTTCCGCGCATTGCACAGCAACAGCAGATCGTTGGTCTGGAAAGCGTCCCGGGCATCGGAGATCTGGTCCGAATCCAACGTGACGGAGCTGGAGGTCGAACCGGTGACGCGATAGGCCACGTCATCGCCGGAGAGCACCGTCAGCTCAGTTCCGTTACCGCTGACCGGCATATTGCTGAACGCGACCGATTCAGCACCGCTGGTCTCCACCACCGATGCATTGGAACACGCCGAGCCACCACCCGCGCGGATATCGCGCGAGATCAGCTCAAAGGCGATGCGCGCGCTTTCCTGGATGCGATTGACATCTTCATTGACACGAAAGGTAGCCTGATTGGACATGAATACCGCGAACGCGGCGCCCATGACCACAAGCCCCAACACCATCGCCACCATCAACTCGATCAGGCTCATGCCGGACATGCGCCCACGACGTCCCTGCGCCGGGAAGGCAAGCGGGTTCATATGCGCGTCCTCGTCACGACTTGGCGGGCAGCGCCGCCGCCGGCACGGCTGTCATCCCAGCGGATGGTGATAACGCAATCATCCGGGCAGCCCGCGATGGTGGCCTCTGCCGTCGCGCCAAGCACAGGCGGCAAGTTGGGGGTGGGAGTTGTTTGCCAAGCGGCGGTTCCCCGCATGCCCGCGATCCACTCGTTGAGGTCGCGTGTCGCCAGCGTGGTTGCGGCTGGCGGCGTGGTCCAGTTGCCGTTGTAGGCGGCAGCATTGATGCGGTTGGCACGCATGGCCTCGGTGATGGCCATGGTCTGCATCACTGCCTGGCTGCTCTCCAGCGAGCTTTGCCCGCTGCGCAATGCAACGGATTGCATGGCGGCAATACCAAGCAGACCGATACCCAGGATGACAACCGACACCAGCACTTCAATCAGGCTGATGCCACGCATCCGCCGTGATCCGCCGACAGCATGACCGGCGCGCCCGCATGGGCGCCCTGCTCCAGGGACATTCATGATCATGGGCAGCTCCCTCCTCCGTTGTTCCTATCTGTCCAGACACTACCGCTGAGCATGACGGTGATGACGCGCTGATTTTCGTTGGGCGACGTAGTGGGCACGCACGCAACCAACTGCTGTTGGCTATCGGTCAGGCCGGAAGGCCGGAACACGATGGGTGTCGCGGGACCACTCACCTGCACGGGCCCGATGGCCGTGTTGTCACGGATCACCTGATCGGCGCCGGTAGCGTTGTCGCGCCCAATCACAATCCACCGGCTCCAGTCCGCCGCGCAGGTAGTGCCATCGGTACTGCCACAAAGTCTCACCTGCGCATTGCGCCGGATGGCCTCGGACCGTGCCAACTGCACAGAAGCGGTGAGCTCGTCGGTCATGCCCGCCAGGCGGTTGCCATTGATCAGCGCCGTCATGCCGGGCACTGCGATGACAGCCAGGATGGCCACCACGGCCAGGGTGACCATCAACTCGACCAGGGTAAACCCCGCCTGTCGTGGCAGGCGGGCAACGCCCGCCCTGTTCCTGATATGGGTTCTGCTGGAATACGGCATACCACCCCCAATATTGACGCTTCACCCTATCCCGGCATGAATGGCTACTCCAGCAGCTCCGGGACGAACGGCGGTATCCGCCGCATGGGTGGCGCACCGTTGCCCCCCAGCCAGCCAAAACGCCGTCCTCCGGGCTGTTTCTGGCTGCTTCGACCGATCCGGACAACCTCCCGCACCCGTACACAAGGTCGATCCTTGCCGAACCGGTCGCGGTTTTGGGGTAGATTCGACTCTCGCGGAAGACTTCTTTCCCGGAACCCTCTGGAACTGCCGGAAACGCCCCGCATGGCGCCACCCTCCCCGCATCTTCGCCCGCTGGATACGCTTTGGCAGGCCAACACGATCATCTGGGTCATCCTGGCCGGCGAGGCCCTGGCCATCGTGCTCGCGCTGGCGCCCGGCGTTTCCAGCGAACGCTTGATCTATTTCGGCATTGCATCGTTCGTGATCCAGTGGATCGCCTTGATGTCGCTGGGGCTGCTGTACCTCGCCCGGCGCCGGCTTGCCACGGTGGGCCCTGTCGTGGTCGCCCAGGCGGGACTTGGGGTCCTGTTGCTCAGCACCTGGCTGGTCAGCGGGCTGGCATGGCTGCTGTTGCACGACCTGTGGCCCACCCCGCGCGGGGGCTGGCTGGTGTTTTCCGCCCAACTCACGGCAATCGCATTTACCGTCGGCCTGCTGGGACTGGCCGCATTCCAGAATCACTGGCGCGCCCGGCAGCTTGCCGTCCGCGCCAAACAGTCGGAACTGGAAGCCCTGCAAGCCCGTATCCGGCCCCACTTCCTGTTCAACACGCTCAATACCGGGGCCGCCCTGGTGCATCAACGTCCGGGCGAAGCAGAGCGGCTGTTGCTGGACCTGGCAGACCTTTTCCGGGCGGCGCTGGCCGGGCCGGTCGAAATCCCGCTGGCGGACGAACTGGCGTTGGCGCGCCGCTACCTGAAAATCGAATCGCTGCGCTTCGGCGACCGCCTTTCCGTGGAATGGATACTGCCCGATCCCTTGCCCGTACTGGATGTCCCGACGCTTTCCGTCCAGCCTCTGGTGGAAAATGCCATCCGGCATGGCGTGGAACCTGCCGCGTCCGGGGGGAAGATCGTCATCGAAATCTCGGATCAGGAAGACCGTGTCGCCGTCATCGTGCACAACACATTGCCGGCGGCAAGCAGCCCGAAAACCAGTGGGCACCAGGTGGGATTGAACGCCGTGCGCGCCCGCCTGCATTCCCTGACGGACGGACGCGGCCAACTGGAAACCAGGAGTGACGCCTCCGGCTTCACGGCGACGCTTGTGGTGCCGAAGTCTCGCGTGTCGGCCGCGTAGGGCCGACCTACGCCACTACCCGGTAACAGGGCCGGTATTCCCCGGCGATTTTCATCCGCCGCTGCCGCACGAACGCGCGCAGCAATTCATCCAGCGCCTGCATCATGTCCGTGTCGCCACTGATCTCGAACGGGCCGGACTCCTCGATCCTGCGCATGCCGTCTTCCTTGACGTTGCCGGCCACGATGCCGGAAAAGGCCCGCCGCAGGTCCGCCGCCAGTGCATGGGCCGGACGGCCATGGTGCAGGTCCAGCGAGGCCATTGCCTCGTGCGTGGGCACGAACGGCTGCTGGAACTCCAGCGGAATGTCCATGGCCCAGTTGAAGAAGAACGAATCCTTCTGCTCGATGCGGTAGTCGCGCACCCGGCGGATGCCGGCGTTCATCCGCCGGGCCACTTCGGCCGGCTCGCCGATGATGATCTGGTAACGCTCCGCCGCCTTGTCGCCCAGGGTCAGGCGGATGAAGCGGTCGATCTGCTCGAAATACGGCGCCGCCAGCGTGGGACCGGTGAAGATCAACGGGAACGGGCGGGAGGCGTTTTCCTCGCGCAGCAGGATGCCCAGCAAGTACAGGATTTCCTCGGCGGTGCCCACGCCGCCCGGGAACACGATGATGCCGTGGCCGACGCGGACGAAGGCCTCCAAGCGCTTCTCGATGTCCGGCATGATGATCAACTGGTTGACGATGGGGTTGGGCGACTCGGCGGCGATGATGCCCGGCTCGGTGATGCCGATGTAGCGCGGACGGCGCTGGCGCTGCTTGGCATGGGCGATGTTGGCGCCCTTCATCGGCCCCTTCATCGCGCCAGGGCCGCAGCCTGTGCAGATGTCCAATCCGCGCAGGCCCAGTTCGTAACCCACCTGCTTGGTATACAGGTACTCGTCGCGTGAAATGGAATGCCCGCCCCAGCACACCACCAGGTTGGGGTCGCCGGGCTTCAATGCGCGTGCATTGCGCAACAGGCCGAACACCGCATTGGTGAGACCCTCGGAAGACCGCAGGTCCGCATTGCACTCGGTGCCCAGTTCGATCGCGGTGTAGGCCAGGTCGCGTACGGTGGAAAACAGCAGTTCGGCCACGCCGCGGATGATTTCGCCATCGACGAAGGCCATGGACGGCGCATTGACCAGGTCGATGCGCATGCCGCGGTCCTGCTGCAGCACCTGGATGTCGAAATCGGGGTACAGGTCGCGCGCAGCGCGCGGATCGTCCGATGCGCTGCCGCTGGTCAGCACCGCCAGCGCGCAGCGCCGCAACAATTCATGCATGCCGCCGGCGGAGGCGTCGCGCAAACGGGCCACTTCGGCCCGCGACAGCACGTCCAGTCCACCGCGCGGGTAGATCCGCGCATCCTGCACCGGCAGCGCCCTCGTTGCCGTATCGCTCATCTTGCCATCCATTTCTTCATTCAAGGATTGCGGACTCTAGCGCACTCCCCGGTTTTGCGGCACCCCCGCCCTGGCCGCACAAAAAGAAACGGCCGGGGTGACCCGGCCGTTTGCTTATGCATGAGCGGATGCTCAGAACTTGTAACGCAGGCTCAACATCACGGACCAGCGGGAAACGCCGGTATTGATGCCGTCGCCGTTGTTCTCCTGGATGGCCGGATTGTCGGTGCTGCCGGAGAAGTTGTAGACGTACTTGCCGGTTGCCGGATCGATGCCCGCGTAGTTGGCCACGCGGCGGGTGGAGAAGAAACCGTAGTCGTCGATCAGGCCCCAGTCCTTGTTGATCAGGTTGCCGACGTTCATGACATCCAACGCGACTTCACCCTTGTGCCCGAAGAACAGCGGGATGTCCTGGCTCACGCGCAGGTCGAAGCTGTTGGTCCAGCCGGCACGGAAGGCATTGGCCGGGGCCACCTGGCCACGGTAGCCCTGCAGTTCCGGTGCATTGGCGGCCATCCAGTCGAAGAAGGCCTTCTCCATGGCGGCGCCGCCCGTCCACAACACGTCGCCCGGGCCTGCCGGCACGTAGAACAGGTCGTTGGTGTTGGCGCTGTCGCCGTTGATGTCGTTGTAATAGATGTAGCTGAACGGACGACCGGAACGGCCCTCGTAGAACAGGCCCGCCTTGGTCAGGTTGTCGCCGAACAGCGCTTTCTGCCACGTCAGCGAAGCGGTGAAGCGGTCACGGATGGCGTAACGCGAGTTGTAATCGACCGGCTGGTTGGCGTTGAACACCATCTGGTTGCCCCAGTTCGACGAGTTCTGCGAACTGGTCGCCGGGCTGAACTCGGTGGCCTGGGTGAACGTGTAACCCACCACCCATCCCCACTGCTCGACCAGGGGCTTGGCCAACGAAACCGTGAGCTGCTGCGCCGAGCCCTTGTCGGTGTTGCGGATCACGATGGCCTGGTTGACATCGGGATGCTTGTTGGCGCGGGTGGAAGCGCCGTTCACATTGTGCGTCATTCCGAAGCGATCGGAGTTGGCCGGATTGAGGCCAGCCGCGTTCCAGTAGATCATGCGGCCGTCCTGGCCCTGGAAAGTCGGGTTGCCAATGTCGATGCGGTCGAACCACAGCGCATTCCTGTTCTGGGTCAGCAACAATTCGGCCGACGCCACGATGCCGTACCAAGGCAGTTCATGATCGATGGCCAGGTTGGCCTTCCAGATCGACGGCAGGGCCAAGCCCGGCTCCATGATGTCCGCGGTGATCAACGGCGCACCCGCGTTGCCGCCCGGACGCGCCGGCGGCAGGGTCGGGCTGACGGGCGGCGCACTGCTGCCGCGCAAATCGAAGGTGTCGAAGTTCAGGCCGGTGTTCTGGAACGGGCCGGCCAGCCACACGTTGGGGTTGCCGCCCTGGAACAGGCCCACGCCGCCACGCAGCTGGGTCGGGCGATCGCTGTCGAAGGTGTAGTTGAAGCCGAAGCGCGGCTGGAACAGCTCCTTGTCCACGGTCACGGTGTTGTCGTAACCGTAGATTTCCTGGAGCCGCGGATTGTGGATCGGGCTGTCGCCGAACTTGGGCATGTCCACGCGCAGGCCGAGGCTCAGGGTCAGGTTGTAATTGACCGCCCAGGTGTCCTGCACGAACAGGCCGATGTTGCGGAAGTTGTACGCGGCGGGGATGTCGTCGAAGCTGCCACCCGGGCGCGGTGTGCGCAGCTCGTAGCGGTTCACGATGCCGGCCTCGAAGTCTTCCAGGCTGTTGAAGGTGTACACGCCATTCAGGTCACGGCCGTAGAAATTCACGACGTCGTTGTCTTCGTAATCGAAGCCGAACTTGATGGTGTGGTCGCCCACGTACCAGTTGGCGGCGCCGAACAGCGACAACTGCGAGGTATCGACGATGTTGACGTGGCGGTTGCGCTCGGTGCCGATGTTCACCGTGCTCTGGCTGGCGCCACCGATGTTGTTGATGATGAAGCCCGGCAGGTCGGCATACGGCGCGGCGACCGACAGGTAGTCGCGCTGCGATACCTTGAACTCGGTGGAGAAGTTGTCGCTCCAGTCGCTGAACAGCTCGACCATGTAGCTCTCGAAGCTCTTGTTCTGGTCGTACCAGTGGCTGCTCAGCGAGATGCTGCCGGTGCCGATGCCGACGATCTTGGGCACCACCTGCTCCATCTTGCTGTAGCGGAACGCGGCGCGATGGTTGTCGCTGATGTTCCAGTCCAGCTTGACCGCATATTCCTCGATGTCGGTCTTGCTGCTGTCGGGCAGGTCGAAAGTGCCTGCATCGAAGCCGTAGCCCCTGGCGGCTTCCTGGATGCGGATGATGTGATCCCTGTCAATGCGGCCGGCGCCATAGGGCCCGTTCGCCAGGCTGGTGCCCGGCGCGGTGCGGGTGAACTTCTCGTAGTTGGCGAAGAAGAACAGCTTGTCCTTGATGATCGGGCCGCCCAGGGTGAAGCCGTAGGTTTCTTCCTTGTCGAAGCCGCGGAAGTCCACGCCGCGCAGGTCGCTGCGCACCCAATCGCCGTCGCGCAGGCTGTAATAGGCGGTGCCGCGCAACTGGTTGGTGCCCGACTTGGTGACCGCGTTGACCACGGCGCCGGTGCCGCCGGAGATGGTCACGTCGTAGTTGGCCAGGTCGATGTTGATTTCCTCGATGGCGTCCATCGAGACGGGCTGGCGCTCGGTCGGCATGTTGTTGGCTTCGAGGCCGAACGGATCGCTGCTGCTGATGCCATCGATGCGGACCACGTTGAAGCGCGAGTTCTGGCCGCCCGCGGAGATCGCGCCATCGGCCTTGCTGATCTGCGAAATGCGTGGATCCAGGCGGATGTAGTCCTGGATGTTGCGCGTGGCCGAAGGCAGCGCGTCCATGGTCTCGCGGGTCACGTTGGTGCCGGTGCCCATCTTGGTGGCGCTGAAGATTTCCGAACCGCCGGCCACGCCAATCGCCGTGACGGTTTCCAGCGTGGTCAGGTCGCCGGTCAACGCGGCATTGATGGTGTTCACCTGGTTCAGGTTCAGGAACACGTTGTCTTCGGTGCGGGTGCCCTCGCCCGCCTTGGTGATGGTGATGGTGTACGGACCACCCACGCGCAGGCCGCGCGCGTTGTAGCGGCCGCTGGCATCGGTGACCGCACGGCTGACCGTGCCGGATTCGACGTGCAGGATGGTGACTTCAGCGCCGGTGACGGGCTGGCCACTGCTGCCGACCACCTGGCCACCGACACCGGCGGAGGTGCTCTGCGCGAAGGACGGCGCCGCAGCAAGCGCGACGACCAGGCCAAGGGTGAGTTTGGACATCCGGAAACAACGGGATTGGTTCATGGGTGAGCCTCGGTAAACGGGAGTGGCGATGGCGGAAAAGGCTGGCTAAACAATCGCGCGCGCTGCGCATGGCAGGCAGCAGGCTGGGTCGATCTGGGGATTCCCTTGGCCCATGCGGAAGCACCGCGACAGGTTAACAACAGGTTAACACGATAGGCCTGTTTTGTGACCGTTGCATGACAATTTTTCCGCATTGCAGCATGCAATTTCCCGGCTCTGAAGGCGGATCCTTCAAAGTTTCAGGTAAGTGCCTATTCCATCGAGCAGCATCTGTACCGAAATCACCACCAACAGCATGCCCATCAGCCGCTCCATGGCGGTCAGCAGGCTTCTCCCCATGTACTTGTAGAGGAAGGTGGCCGAAAGCAGGATGGCCGCCGTGGCCGCCCAGGCAACGGTCAGGGCCAGGCTCCAGTCCGCGAGGCGGTCAGGGTCGGTGCTGCCCATCAGCATGACCGCCGCCATGCCGGAGGGACCCGCAATCAACGGAATGGCCAAGGGCACGATGAAAGGCTCGCCACCCGGCAACTCGCCAAGGATGCCCTCCGGACGCGGGAAGATCATGCGGATGCCGATCAGGAACAGCACGATCCCCCCGGCGATGGCTACCGACTCCTGGCGCAGGTTCATCATCCCCAGCAGATATTTTCCGCCCCACAGGAACCCCATCAGCACGACCAGCGCGATCAGCAGCTCACGCGCCACCACGATGCGCTGACGCCGGGGCGTGAGCGGCTTGAGGATGCTCATGAACACCGGGACGTTGCCCAGCGGATCCAGGATCAGGAACAGCAGCAGGGCGGCGGAAAGCACGGTCACGCGCGCAGCACCCAGGTTTGCCCGCGCCGCTCGTGTCCGCCCGGTGACAGCAACGTGACACAGGCGTCCGCGTAGTTGGCCGGGTCGACCACGCCAGGCTCGTGATCTTCGGCATAGGCGCGGGAACGCAACGGGGTGCGCATGGGGCCCGGCTGCAGGGCGGACACCCGGACCGTCGAATTCGCCAGCTCCGCCCGCAACATCTCCACCAGCGCCGACATGCCATGCTGGGCGATGCCGTAGCCGCCCCAGTAGGCCTGACCGACGCGGGCGATATCGTCCAGCATGAACACCAGCGAGGCGTCATCGGACTGCTTCAACAATGGCAGGCAAGCCTGCGACAGCCACCATGGCGCAGTCAGGTTGACGTGCACGGCACGGGCAAAGGCGGCCGGATCGGTGTGCTCCAGCGGCGTCAGGCCGCGGAATTCGGCGGAACAGTGCAACACGCCGTCCAACCGTCCCAGCTCGCGGAAAAGGCGGTCGGCCATTTCGGCAAAATCGTCGGGGCTGGCGCCTTCCATATCCAGTGGATACAGCAAGGGTTCCTCGCCGGCCTGGGCCACTGCATCGTAGACCCTGTTCAATCGGGGCACCTTGCGGCCCAGCAGCACCAGCGTGGCGCCCGCCCGGGCGCAGGCCGGCGCGGCCGCGCTGCCCATCCCGCCATGGGCGCCGGTGATCAGCACCACCCTGCCCGCCAGCGGGCGCGCAGGCTTGGTCGGCAAGTCCACCAGGGTCACTGCGGCAATGCCTCGGCAACGATGCGGGTCAGCTCGCCTGCTTCGTGCAGCTCCAGGGTGATGTCGCAGCCGCCGATCAGCTCGCCATGGATGAAAAGCTGCGGGAACGTGGGCCAGTTGGAGAACCGGGGCAGGTTGGCGCGGATCTCCGGATCTTCCAGCACATTGACCGTGTGCAGATGTTCGGCGCCGGCCTGCTGCAAGGCCTGTGCCGCACGGCTGGAGAAACCGCACATCGGGAATTCCGGGGTGCCCTTCATGAACAATACGATGGGGTGGCCGTCCACTTCGGCCTGGATGCGTTCCATCACCGGCATGATGAGTTCTCCTGCATTGACGGCATGCTGACCGCCATCGGGTAAACTGCCATTGTAAGGCCTGCACCGGGTCCGCCGATGACCGGCAAACGAGCGCAGCCGCCTGTCGGAACATTCCGCCACCCAAACCGCCCTAGCAGAGGAACCGCCATGGCCATCGAACTCCCCCCGCTGCCCTACGACCGCACCGCGCTGGAACCGCACATTTCCGGCGAAACCATCGATTTCCACTACGGCAAGCACCACAAGACCTACGTGGACAACCTGAACAAGCTGATCGATGGCACCGACCTGGCCGACCTGCCGCTGGAAGAGATCGTGCGCAAGTCGCAGGGCGGCATCTTCAACAACGCCGCGCAGATCTGGAACCACACCTTCTACTGGAACGGCCTGAAGCCCAACGGCGGCGGCGAGCCGGCCGGCAAGCTGGCCGAACTGATCAACACGGCCTTCGGCGACTTCGAGAAGTTCAAGGAAGAATTCACCAAGACTGCCATCGGCACCTTCGGCTCCGGCTGGGGCTGGCTGGTGCAGCGCCCGGACGGCAGCCTGGGCCTGGTCAGCACGTCGAACGCCGGCACCCCGCTGACCGGCGAAGACACCCCGCTGCTGACCATCGACGTATGGGAACACGCCTACTACATCGACTACCGCAACGCACGGCCGAAGTACGTGGAATCGTTCTGGGCCCTGGTCAACTGGGACTTCGTGGCCGGCAACCTGCGCTGAGTTGCGCGAATCCGCATCGCAACAAACGAAACGGCCGGGAAACCCGGCCGTTTTTCGTTCGCGCCAGGAACACCATATCCCAGCAAAAATTTCCGTAGGAGCGGCCTTGGCCGCGGTGGGGCCTTACCGGCAAACCCGTCGCGACTCATGTCGCTCCTACAACAGCCAACCCACCTGTAGGAGCGGCCTTGGCCGCGGTGGGGCCTTACCGGCAAACCCGTCGCGACTCAT
>CAZLSG010000056.1:0-16610 GCA_964562135.1 uncultured Pseudoxanthomonas sp.
ACCATCCGATCAACCGCACCAGGCCACGATTTACGGTGACCCTGGCAAACACAGTATCGCCACGATACGCCAATTGCGGGAGAAACGCGAATGCCTCTTCCGGCCCGGTCATCCGGCACTCATCTGGCCGGGTTCCGGCGGCCCCCGCCTGCCCCCATGACTCAGGGGGAGTCCACAAGCGGCTGCAACTGCGGGTCCAGCGCCACCCGGCCATCGAACACGAAACAGCCGCCCTCGTAACCGGCCCCGCCGACCTCTTCGAAATACCCCAGGATCCCGCCTTCCAGCTGCAACACGTTGTCCATGCCCTCCTCGCGCATCCAGACCGCCGCCTTCTCGCAGCGGATGCCCCCGGTGCAGAAGCTGACCACGGTGGCGTCGCGCAGGCTTTCGCGGTGCGGCGCCAGCGCATCCGGCAGGTCGGTGAACTTGACGATCGGCAGGGTCAGGGCGCCGGCGAAGGTGCCGTACTCCACCTCCTGCCGGTTGCGGGTATCCAGCATCACCACGCGCCGGCCGTTGTCGTCATGCCCCTGCGCCAGCCAGCGCGCCAGGACGGACGGCCCCACGGCTGGCGCCCGCGGGCGCTCCAGCGGAGAGGCCGCGCTGCGCCTGAAGCTGATGATCTCCGGCTTCACCTTGACCTGCATCCGCCCGAACGGCTGCGCACGGCTCCAACTGAGTTTGACCCGGATGTCGGCAAAACGGGGGTCGGCCCGAAGCTCGTCGAAGAAGACCGTGACGGCCTCCTCGGCGCCGGCCAGGAACAGGTTGACGCCCTCGCCCGCCACCAGGATGGAGCCATGCAGGCCCAGTTCGCCGGTCCGCGCGCGGAAACGCCCGGCCAGGGAGTCCGGATCGTCCAGCGCGACGAAATGATAGGCGGCGGCATTCAGGATCATGCCGGCCATTGTACCGGGGAGTCGCGGGACGGCGTCAGCGCGACAGCAACAGCTGCGGCAGCCACAAGGTGAACGCCACGATGAAGGCCACCAGCGCCAGCAGGCCCAGCACCTGCCAGGGATTCCTGCGCAGGGTCTTGAGGAAGGTCTCTTCCGTGCCATCGCGCCGGGCCTCGGCGCGCTCCGCCAGCGCATGCTCGCGGCGCCGTGCCTGGTAGGTGGCCATCAGCGCCTTGGCCTCGCCTATCCGCTCATCGTCCTGTATCCAGATGCCGCCCGCGGATATCCCCCACGGACTGCCCTGGGTCTCGTAAAACGGAATACGGTTGTCCTGCAGAAACGCGCGCACTTCGTCCGCTTCGTCGTCGGGCACGTTCCGCAGATTGAGCAAAAGCTTGGGCATGCGCCCATGATAGCCCGGCCGCCGGGTTACCCTGTACCTCCCGCACCTCCGGAACTCTCCATGCGCCCGTTTGCACTGTTGCTTGCCCTGCTGGTCAGCGCCTGTTCTTCGCCCGCGCCTCCTGCCGGCGGCAGCGTGGCCGAACTCCAGCGTATCGATGAAACCGTCGGCGCTGGCGCCATCGCCACTGCGGGCACGCAGGTGACGGTGCATTACACCGGCTGGCTGTACGACGAAAACGCCGCCGGCCAGCGTGGCCTGAAATTCGACAGCTCGCTGGACCGGGGGCAACCCTTCGTGTTCCCGCTGGGCGCAGGCAAGGTGATCCGCGGCTGGGACGAAGGCGTGGAAGGCATGCAGGTCGGCGGCAAGCGGGTGCTGATGATCCCCGCACACCTGGGCTACGGGCAGCGTGGCGCAGGCGGCGTCATCCCCCCCAATGCATCCCTCGTGTTCGAGGTGGAACTGCTGGACGTGCAACCCAGGTGAGGCCTTGACCCCTTCGCGAATCGCAGTGCGGGCCGGGCCACGACAACCGATGCAGTGTTGCGTGTAAACAACGCCGTACAGGTGTTACAGCGGTGATACAGCCTGCAAACGCCTGTTGCTGCACGGTTTTCCACCGGTTTCCGGCATCGCGGCCGGCCCTCGCCCTGCTACAGCGTTGATACACATCCGCACCAGCCATCACAGGGGCTGAAACACAAGCCACTGTTTCGTATGGATTTTCAGAATTGGCACGAAGTGTGCTGAGCCTCACCTGTCCGATTCCGGAGGGGAGGCGAAGGTGCCGTATCCATATCGCAACGCGTTGCCGGCATTGCTTGCCGCCGCACTGTTGGCGCCAGCCAGCGCCTGGGCCGCCGGCGCCCGTACCGGCGTCGAAGCCAGGCACGGCGAAATGGTCCTGTTGCGCGACGTCAACGCCCGCCCTGCCTACCGGCCGGCGCCCCCGAGCATCGCGATCATCGTCGATCCAACCCCCACGCGCGAACTCGGCAACGCCCTGGGCACTGGCGAACTGTCGGATGAAGACTTCGCCTCGCTGTCCACCGGTAATCGTCTGCAACTCGTCCATGGCGCCACCGATACCGTTGCCGGGAGCATCACCGCCCAGGCCGTGAACGGCAGCATCGGCATCGCCACGCCGGAAGGCGGCATGCTCTCCGGCGATGGCATCAACAATGCGTTGAGTGCCCCCCTCGGCGCCGTGGGCGGCGCCACGCGCGGCATGGGCGACCGGATACAGGGAGCCTTGTCTTCCTTCCCCATCGGTCAGCAGCCCCCCACCGGCAATGGCGGACGCGGCCCATGAAATCGTGCGTGCCACAAGGCGTCCTTGCCCTGCTTCTGGCCCTCGCGTGGACCGGTGCGCATGCACAGCCATCCGATGATGACTATGCCGTGATGCTGGGTTACCTGGCGCAGACCCGCATCGAGGATCGCGCCTTCTCCGGCGCCAGCGGCGCGATAGGCGTGAACATGGCGGCCGGCGACCTCAACCTGCAGTCGAACGCGCGCAGTTTCTCCTCCGGCGGCCAAGCGCGCGCCATGGCAACGGAACAACAACAACACATCAACGACACCCCGGATCTTCCTGCGCAGGCCATCGCCAGGATCGGCGGCGACGCATTCAGGAACGCCAGCGGTCTGGTGTCCATCAATCAGGCCAGCGGCAACGCCAACACGGAACTCAATTCCGTTGTCGTGACGCTGGCCCAACAAGGCATACGCGAAGCCTCGGACGATTTCCTGTCATCGTCCGGGATCGCGTCGGCAGAGCGGCAGCGGCAGGGGATCCCGGGCACATCGGCCACCACCACGAACCGCAAGGTCGCGGTGGAATCGTCGGCGTTCCAGGGATTCGAAGGCGTGCTGCAGCTCAATCAGATCGCGGGGTCGGGAAACGCCACGGGCAACCATCTGGTCGTCTCGGGGCATCCCTCGCCGTGAACCCGCAACACAGGAAAACTTCCACCTCCAACACCGAAAGGGGACACCATGAAAGCGAAGACAAAATGGACCATGCTCGCCGTGGCCGTGACCGCCGTTGTTGCCGCCGGAGCCGCCCATGCGGAAACCGAAGTCAACAAGAACATCAACATCGACGTCAACAAGACGATCAATAACACGGTCAACAATACCGTCGACAACACCGTGACCTCGAACGTTGAGCACAACTCCACTTCCAACGCCGAGAGCAATTACAGCTCCAATGCCGAAAGCAATTTCAGCTCGAACGTCGAGAAGAACTACAGCTCCAACGTCGAGGACAACTTCAGCTCCAACGTCGACCTGAACCTGAGCAAGAACGTCGATGTCAACTATTCCGAGAACACCTCGATCAACCAGGAAGTCAATAACTCCAGCACGGTCACGCTGAACAAGCTGGTCGACATCAGCTACAGGACCGAATACGAGGACATCCAGAAGACCGAGAACGTCCAGTCCGACATCCGCCGCGAGAAGAACGAGCACGGCGTCAGCGTCAACCTCGAGAAGGACCTGCGCCTGAGTTCGGATATCCGCTTCACCGGCGAGCCCACCATCACCGGCAACATCGACCTGGATTCGGCCGCCATCGCCATCATCGACAATCGCCAGTCCGTGACCGACAACTTCGGTTACAACGAGAAGCTGACCAACGACGCTTCCATCGGCGAAGACGTGGGTTCCAACGCCTCCGGCAACCTCGGCTTCAACGTGGCCGCGGGCGACAACAACGTGCAGGACAATGCCGCCGCGCTGTCGGCCGCCGACGCCAGCTTCGCCTTCGGCCTGGCCGATGCCGAAATCTTCGTCAACCAGTACGGGGCGGGCAACCTGACCCTCAACAAGGGCGTGACCAACGATGCGTCCATCAGCGGCAATGCGTTCAGCAACGCCTCGGGCAACATCAGCGTCAACATCGCCGCCGGCAACAACAACCAGCAGAAGAACGCGCTGGCCGCGTCGGTCGCCACCAGCGCCTATGCACAGGCGAGCGTCAGCTCCAACCAGGTTTCGACCGGCAACACGGTCAGCAACCACGGCACAGTGGAGCGTCTTACCGAAACCACCCAGGTTTCGCTGAGCGGCCCGGTGAGCGGCTGGTCGCTGGGCGTGGGCGTGGGCGCCTACGAGGGCAGCACCCAAGGCGAGTATGCGGGTAGCGGCAACGCCTATCAGCAGAGCAACTTCTACGCCGACATGTGGCAAGGCGAACTGCATCCAGCCGGTCCGGTGATCGGTCATGCCGATTACGACATCGACAGTCAGGGCGCGGTCGCCAACCCCTATCGTCCCGGCGTGGGCGGCTTTGCCTTCGACACCGACGAGAGCGGCAGCTACGCGGGCAGCGAGTCCGGCGAACTGGGCTTCGTGGAGCTGTCCTACAGCGAACTGTGGGCCAGCCTGAGCGGCACCGTGGCGACCGCACGCTACATCGTCCACGACGCCACCAACACGGCCAGTCTTTCCGGCAGCGCCTTCAGCAACGCTTCCGGCAACATCGGCGTGAACGTGGCGGCCGGCACCGGCAACCTGCAGGCCAACAGCCTGGCCCTGGCGGTTGCTCAGCCATCGACCGGCGGCGGCAATGGAGGCGGTGGCCCCGGCGAATGATGCCCGGCACCGCCATCGGATGAACCGCGAACCGGCCTGCTGCGTCGGTTCGCGGGGATCCCGTGGAGAGGCCCGCCTTCCATCGTGAACGGCGGGTTCCCTCCATCCCTGTCCCTTGCCCATGCCAAGACTGATGCCCATGCTCCGGCTCCTTCCCTTTCTCGTCGTCCTTGCGCTCGGCTCCGTTCCGGCGTTGCGGGCGGTTGCGGGCGAAGTGCGCTTTACCGGCGTATTGCCGAACGGCGCCCTGTTCTCCACCTCGGTGGAAAGCATGCGCGAGGCCCGGTTCCGCCATCTGGTCAGACAACATACGGACTACAGCTGCGGCGCGGCCGCGCTGGCCACCATCCTCAAGTACGCCTATCGCCTGGATGCCGACGAGGCCACCGTGATCCAGGGCATGATGGCGGTCGCCGACCCCGAAATCGTGCAGGAACGCGGATTCTCCCTGCTGGACATCAAACGCTACGTCGAGTCCATCGGTCTGCGCGGGCGCGGTTATCGCGTGGACGTGGAGCGCCTGCGATCGTTGCGCGTGCCCGCCCTGGTCCTGATGGACGTGAAGGGCTTCCGGCACTTCGTCGTGCTCAAGCAGGTCAACGACGACATCGTCGAAATCGGCGACCCGATCCTGGGCAATCGCAGCATATCGATCGAGGAGTTCCTGGCGTCCTGGCCATCGCAGGCCATCTTCGTGGTCATAGGCAGCGACTTCGACCGCAACACGGTATTGCTGCAACCCGTTTCAAAGCCGAGCGCCAAGGCGCTGTATGCGCGGCAAGGCCCGATCACCGATGCGGAACTGATCGACTTCGGCTTCACCCATGCGGATCTCTTCTGAGGATTACTGCCATGCGCCCGCATCATCCAACTTTCCTCATGCTGGGCCTGCTGTGCGCAGCGATCGCGCCAACCGCCTGGTCGCAGACCGCCATCGGCAAGGGCCTGCATGAAATACCCGAGCACGAGCTCGGCCAGATGCGCGGCCGCTTCATCGTCGGCGACAACCGCGTGGCCTGGTTCGGCGTATCCATCATTTCCAACTGGCAGACCCAGGATGGACAAAGCCTGCAAGGCATCCTGAAACTGGGATTCGACCTGTCCCGTCCCGGCTCGCCCAAAATCAGCTTTGTACCAAGCGTCAGCATCACCGCCGCGGATGCGCCACTACCCATCACCCTTCATGGCGAGCGCAGCATCGACAGCACCGGATTGGCCAATGTTTCCGGCTTGGTGCAGAGCATCCAGGTGGCCGGAGACGGCAACAGTGCGCGCAATACCACGCTGATCAACCTTCTGGATGGCGATCTTCCCGCAGAGTCCGCCAATGCGGGCCATGAACAGGCGGCCAGCGCCGCTTACCCGGGAATGGCGGCAAGCGCCAGCTTCGACGGTAGCGCGGCGCGCGTGCTGCTGCAGGTGGAAGGACAAGGTTCCGTCGAGCAATGGATCCGCGCCGGCAGCCTGGGCCAGAGCATCCGCTTCACGGGCGACGGCCAGGCGGCAAGCAATCGATTGCAGATAGACCTGGTCCGGCAATCACTTCCGGCCAACGCCAACCTGAACCACAACGTGACCAATGCCATCGCGATGACGCGCGGTATCGGCGGTGGTTTTTGAACATCCAACCCGCATCCCGACAGCATGGAGCCAACAAGGTGGAACGGACCCCGCAGTTTCCCGCGCATGCGCTCGCCTCGGCGGTGTTCGCCGCCCTGTTTGCAATGGCTCCGGCGGCCTACGCGCAGCAAGCCGCCACAGCGCCCGCCGTCGACGACATGGAGGAAGTACAGCGGCTCGCGCAGGAACTGGCCGCACTGAAGGCCAGCTATGCGGAAGAAGTGAGGCGGTTGCGCGAACTGGACATGCGCATGCAGGCCCTGCAGGCCAGGATCAGCGGACGCGTGCCCATGCCATCGCCTGCCCCGGAAACCGCCATCGCTTCCCTCCCCCCGTCCTCCCCCGCTCCGCTGCCGCCCCAGGCAACCCCCTCGCAGCCGCCGCCCACCGATGAAGGCTATGCCAGCAGCGCCGCCGATGCGCAGCGCGCCCGCGAGGAGGGCGTCACCCGGAGCGTCGCCGATGTCAAGCAACAGAACCAAGCGCTGTTCAACCAGCGGCTGATCCTGGAGAACGGCATCAGCTACAACCGCTACGACCGCAAGCAACTCACCCTCAACGGTTTCCTGGCGCTGGATGCGATCTTCCTTGGCAACATCGCCATCGAGAACGTGGAATCGGATACCTTCACTTACAGTTTCGCCGCCCGCTGGGGAGTGAGTCCGCGCCTCACCCTCAATCTCGACGTGCCTTACATCGCGCGCAAGACGGTCTACCAGAAAGGCGGCGCCGGCGGCGCGGCCGCCGCGATCGCGCAGGAGCAGACCACGGGTTCGGGGCTGGGCGACATTTACGCAAGCGCCAACTACAAGCTCTTCAGCGAGCGCGGCCGCTGGCCTGAAACCGTATTGAACGTAGGGGTCACCGCTCCGACCGGGCAGGAGCCCTTCGGCATCCCCTGGGACGTGCTGGAGCGCGACGAGGACGACTACATACGCTTTGCCGTGCCGCGCGAACAGCCGACCGGAAACGGACTGTGGCAGACGTCGGTCGGCCTGTCCGCCGTCAAGACCACGGACCCGGCCATCCTGTTCGGCAACCTCGGTTACATCCGCACGTTCGCCGGCAGCTTCGACGACATCGACAACAATCCGGCCACGGTCAATCCCGGCAAGGTGCGCCTGGGCGACACCTACTACATCGGCGCCGGCGTCGCATTCGCCTTCAACGAGCGCACCAGCCTGAGCATTGCCTTCAGCAACCGGCTGAGCGCAAGGGCGCGCACCAAGTACGAAGGCGGGGAATGGGCCAAGCTGATAGGCAGCGACGCCAATGCGGCCAGCGTGAACCTGGGCGTCACCCATGCGCTCAGCCCCAACGCCACGCTGGTCAGCATCCTGGGCATCGGGCTGACGCCGGACGCGCCTGATTTCAACCTCACGTTCAAGCTTCCCTACATGCTTTGAGTCCGGCGCCGGGCTCGCTGCCTTCAGCGCAACTCTTCCAGTTGCAGACGGTGTTTCTTGCAAAGGCGGTAGACCGTGACCCGCGACACCCGCAGCCGCCGCGCGCAGGCGCTGATGTTGAATCCGGTCTCGCGCAACGTGGCCAATATGGTTTCGCGTTCCGCGGTCACGCGCGCCTCGCCCAGTCCTTCTTCCAGCGTGCCCTGCGCATCGAGCTGCAGATCCTGCAAGGTGATCAGGGAGCCCCCCGCAATCACCGCCGCGCGACGCACGCGATTGAGCAGTTCCCTCACGTTCCCGGGCCACGAATAGGCGCGCAATGCCTGGCGCGCGTCCGCGCTGAAGCCGCGGGCCTGCAACTGGTTGCGGCGACGGAAATCCTCCAGGATGCGCTTGGCCAGCAACTCCACGTCGTCGCCCCGCTCGCGCAACGGCGGCATGTTGAGGCGCAGGACATCGAGGCGGTAGTACAGGTCCTCGCGGAAGCGTCCCTGCTCGACCGCCTGCTCCAGGTCCAGATGGGTCGCGGCGAGGACGCGCACGTCCACTTTCAATGAATGGCTGTTGCCGATGCGTTCCAGCGTGCCTTCCTGCAAGACGCGCAGGAGGTTCGTCTGCACGTCCAGCGGAAGATCGCCGATTTCGTCCAGGAAAATGGTGCCGCCATCGGCCGACTCGAACAGGCCTATCCGGCGCGCATTGGCGCCGGTGAACGCGCCGCGTTCATGCCCGAACAGTTCGGCCTGCACCAGGTTGGGTGGCAATGCCCCGCAATTGACCGCCACGAATGCCCGCCGGGAGCGGGCCGACAATTGGTGCAACGCGCGCGCCGCCAGTTCCTTGCCGGTGCCCGTTTCGCCGGTTATCAGCACGGGCAGGTCGACCTGGGAATAACGATGCAGCGTGGCGCGGACGTTCAGCATTGCCGAGCTCTCGCCAATCATGTCCCCGATGCCGTCGCCACCCGTCGATAGCGCACGCCTGTAGGTGGCAAGCACCTGCGCCATCTGCTGTGGCGCCAGCGGATCATCCAATTGCGCGCCACATGCCTGCACGATGCGCCGTACGATCGGATCGGAAGTATCCGTGCGTTCCGAGACCAGCGCGACCGAGGGCAGGTCCGCATGCTCGGCAAGCAACCGCTCCATTGCCCCCAAGGGGGCCTGCCGGCCATCGCGCAGATCAAGCAAAAGACAGACCACCATGTCGCCGCCGCGCATGCCGACCCGCACGTCGCTTCCGGGGTCCGCCGTGCGCAGTTCCCATCCGGCCGCCGCCAGCATCTCCTGCTCACGGCGCGAGGGACAGCCCAGCCAGATCAGGCAATAGCGGTTCGTATCCGGGGTCGCTGCCATCTTTGCTGCTCCAGGTTCCATGTCCATGGATTCGACATCAATGCCGTCGGCCTGCCGCGTGCCGCCGCCAGTTTCCCTTCCGTCCATGACAAACGCGTGGAATCCGGGAAGGCGGCCAGGAACACTGCCGTGCCAAGGAATGCACACGGCATGGAGAGGCGCGATGCGCCGTCACAGATCCATCCGCCGGACCGCTTGCGCACCGGCACCATCCCGGCACACGCCTTGTCCGCAGCGTCTGTCGCTACCTGCGCAACATGCGCGCAGATGGCAACGACCCGGAAAATCCGTCCCCCTGGACAATCGTCATTACACGCTCCCCTCGGCCCCAACAATGTGACAGTGGTCACAACCTTAGCATAACCAATATGACAGCCAAATCACCTAAGTCCTCAATTTCATTCAGTTATGTCAATATTCCGTCAAGCGCAGCCAACCACGAAGCCCCCGAGGCAACGGCGCCCCTGCAAGCCATCGCCTGCCAGGCATGGAGACACGGTGATGCGTTCCGGATGCCTCGCGCGAATGGCGGACCCCGCCCCGTGCTCGCGCGGCAGCTGTCGCCACTCATGCAAGTCGCCCGATAATCGACCGTCATGTCCAACCCGAATCCAGCGAACCCCGCTCTTTGTGTCATAGGGGGCGGCCCGGCCGGTTTGATGGCCGCCGAAACCGCCCGTGCCGCTGGCCTGGAAGTGGATGTGTACGACGCCAAGGGCTCGGTGGGGCGCAAATTCCTGATCGCCGGCAAGGGCGGCCTCAACCTGACTCATTCGGAGCCGTTCCCGGGGTTTGTCGAGCGTTTCGGCGAACGTGCCGCGGCGGTGGCCGAATGGCTGCGTGATTTCGATGCCGATGCCCTGCGCCAATGGGCCCGTGGCCTGGGCGTGGAGACCTTCGTGGGCAGCTCCGGGCGCGTCTTCCCTGCTGACCTGAAGGCCGCGCCGCTGTTGCGTGGCTGGGTACGCCGGCTGCGCGACGACGGCGTGCGCTTCCACGTCCACCACCAATGGACCGGCTGGGACAACGCGACCGGCGAGCTGCTCTTCAACGTCGGCGGGGAAACACGGCGGGCACGGACCGACGCCGTCGTGCTGGCGCTCGGCGGCGGCAGCTGGCCGCAACTGGGGTCCGATGGCAGGTGGCAGGATCTGCTGCTGGAACGTGGCGTCGACGTGGCGCCCCTGGAGCCGGCCAATTGCGGCTTCGACATTGGCTGGAGCGAACATTTCGCCGGCCGCCATGCCGGCGCCCCGCTCAAGCCGGTCAGCGCCCGCTGGCAGGACCGGCAAGGCCCCCCGCGAATGCTGCAAGGCGAATGCGTGGTCACCGCCACCGGCATCGAAGGCAGCCTGGTCTACGCGCTGTCCGCACGGTTGCGCCAGGCCATCGCGCGGGAAGGTTCGGCCACCCTGGAACTCGATCTTGCGCCTGGACGCGACACCGCCCGGCTCGTCCGCGAACTGTCGCGTCCGCGCAATGGCCGCAGCATGAGCGAGCACCTGCGCCGGCATGCCGGATTCGATGGCGTGAAAGCCGCATTGCTCTACGAAATCCTGGGCAGGCCGCTGCCGGATGATCCCGCGCTGCTGGCAAGAACCATCAAGCATCTGCCCCTGCTCCTGGAACGGCCCCGACCCTTGGCCGAAGCCATCAGCAGCGCCGGTGGCATACGGCTTGAAGCGCTGGACGGACACCTGATGATCAAGGCGCTGCCCGGCGTCTTCGCTGCCGGCGAAATGCTGGACTGGGAAGCCCCTACCGGGGGCTATCTGCTGACCGCCTGCTTCGCCAGTGGCCGGCGCGCCGCGCAAGGCGCAATCGCATGGCTGGGAAGCACGCCGGAGCGCTGAAAATGGTCGTCCGCAGGGGCCAAACCCTGGATATTGCGATCCAGGCACTGGCGACTGCGGACGTGGCGCCATCCTAGCCAACGAAGTGTTGGGATTAGGTTACAAAACGCTTAATGGGGCACGAATGTGCGGCGCAGCATGCGAAGACGCGACGCAGGTCAAACTTCCTCGTGCTCAAGCTCGCGCAGACGGCCCTGATGCAATTCCAGTACACGGTCAAGGCGACGCGCAAGACGGCGGTCATGCGTCACCAGTACCAGGCTGGTCTTCTGCGCGCGATTGAGTTCCAGCATCAGCTCGAAGACCGTGGCCGCGGTTTTTTCGTCCAGGTTGCCGGTGGGCTCGTCGCCCAGCACGCAACCGGGCTGGTTGACCAGCGCGCGCGCCACCGCGGCCCGCTGGCGTTCGCCACCGGACAGTTCGCCCGGCTTGTGTTCCATGCGCGGGCCCAGCCCCACCGACTCCAGCAACGCAGCCGCGCGCCTGGAAGCTGCCGCGACATCCCCGCCCGCCAGCAGCACGGGCATCATCACGTTCTCCAGCGCGGTGAATTCCGGCAGCAGGTGGTGGAACTGGTAGACGAAACCCAGTGCGCGATTGCGCAAGCGCCCGCGCGCCGCATCCGACAGCGCGGACATCTTCTGGTCCGCCACGTAGACCTCGCCGGCAGTGGGCGTGTCCAGCCCGCCCAGCAGATGCAGCAACGTGCTCTTGCCCGCGCCCGACGCGCCCACGATGGCCACCGTCTCGCCCACGCCCACCCGCAGGTTCAGCCCATCGAATACGGGCGTCCTCAGCTTGCCTTCGGCATAGGTCTTGCCCAGCGCTTCGGCGCGTATCACCGTCTGCATGGCGTCCTGCTCACTCATAGCGCAGCGCCTCCGCCGGCTGGGTGCGCGCCGCGCGCCAGGCCGGGTACAGGGTGGCCAGGAAACTCATGGTCAAGGCCACGCAGGCGATGACGATCACGTCGCTGCTCTTCAGCTCGTACGGAAGACCGGTGATGTAGTAGACATCCGGCGGCATCAGCACGATGTCGAACATCCGCTCTATGACACCCAGGATGCGCTCGAGGTTCATCGTCAGCGTGATGCCGCCGATCACGCCCAGCACGGTTCCCATGATGCCGATCAGCGAGCCCTGCACCATGAACACCTGCATCACCCCGCCCGGAGTCAGGCCCAGGGTGCGCAGGATGGCGATGTCGGCCTGTTTGTCGGTGACCAGCATCACCTGCGAGTTCACCAGCGAGAACGCGCCCATCAGGATGATCAGCGACAGCAGGATCGCCATCACCGTCTTCTCCAGTTTCAGCGAGTGGTAGAGGTTGGCGTTTTCGTTGGTCCAGTCGCTGATCCGGTACGGGCCCTGCAGCTGGTCGCGCAGATCGAGGGCCACCTGCACCGACTGGTCCATGTCGTGCAGCTTCAGGCGCACGCCGGTGACGCCCTCGCCCAGCCGCAGCACGCGCTGCATGTCGTTCATGTGCACCACGGCCAGGCCACGGTCGATCTCGTTGTAGCCCACTTCGAAGATGCCGCTGACGTTGAAGCGCTTGTACTTGGGCAGCGCGCCCATCGGCGACCCCTGGAAATCCGACAGGGTCACCAGCACGGTATCGCCCACCCCCGTGCCCAGCCACAACGCCAGGTCGCGGCCCAGCAGGATGTTGTACTCGCCCGCCGCCAGCGAGTCGGCGCTGCCCTGTTTCATCCTCTCGGTCAGCACCGAGACCTTGGCCTCGTCGGCCGGCAGGATGCCGCGCACGATCGCCGGCTGGTTGCGCACGCCTGCGATCAGCGCTTCCTTTTCCACGTAGGGCGCCGCCCCCGCCACGCGCGGATCGGCCAGCGCCAGTTCGACCGCGCGCGGCCATTCGTGCATCGACTCGCCCGCCGCGCTGACCGTGGCATGCGCGGTCATCTGCAACAGGCGGTCGCGGATCTCGCGCTGGAAGCCGCTCATCACCGACAGCGTGGTGATCAATACCATCACCCCCAGCGCGATGCCGATGATGGAAGCCAGCGAAATGAAGGAAATGAAGCCGTTGCGGCGTTTGGCACGCAGGTAGCGCAGGCCGATGGCGACGGAGACGGGTTTGAACATCCGGCTATGGTGCCATCCCCGGCTCTCCCCGCGAAGCGGCAAACCAATCCGAAGCCAGCCTCAGTTCACGTCTCTGCGCCGGCGGCAGGGTGTCCGGCCACCAGGACAGCCGCCGGATGGCGCCGCCGCGCGCGCGCCAACTCGCGAAGGCCAATGGTCCGCGCCATTGCACGGCCAGATCATGGACCGCTTCGCCATCCACCAGCACCGGGCGTCCGGCACCCTGGAACAGGAACACCACCACCGGCCGGCCATGCTCTTTCAGCGCCGTTCGCGCGCCGAGGAAGAGCGCCAATCCGGACAAAGGCCAGGCCAGCCACCCCGGCATGTCCGAGACATGGAGGGAAAACACGGCCAGCAAGGTGATGAGAGCAACGATGGCCAGCAGCCAGCGCGAAGGCCGCCACTCAAGCCGGCAGACCGGGAATCCGCTTGATGAGCGTCGCGAGTGCGTCATCCGGACACTGCTCATATCCCATGAACCAGCGCCAGAGCTTATCGTCCTCGCAATCCAGAAGCTGTAGGAAAACGCCGCGTTCGGCTTCGGAAGCCTGTGGCCAGCCGTGCGCCAGGTAGCGCTCGAACAACTGGTCGAGCTCGCGCATTCCGCGCCGGCATCGCCAGCGGATGCGCTTGAGTTCGGTGTCTTCGTTCATGGCGTGATGGCTGCTGGGCGACTTGCCCTCGCCTGCAAGCACAGGCGAGGGTCGGAAGCGGTCAGGCGCGCCGCGCCATCATCAGCTTCTTGATCTCGGCGATCGCCAGCGCCGGATTCAGGCCCTTCGGACAGGTCCGCGCGCAGTTCATGATGGTGTGGCAACGGTACAGCTTGAACGGATCTTCCAGGTCGTCCAGGCGCGCGCCGGTGTCCTCGTCGCGCGAGTCCACGATCCAGCGGTAGGCCTGCAACAGGATGGCCGGCCCCAGGTAACGCTCGCCGTTCCACCAGTAGCTCGGGCAGCTGGTCGAGCAGCAGGCGCACAGGATGCACTCGTACAGGCCATCCAGCAGCTTGCGGTCTTCCGGCGACTGCAGGCGCTCGCGGTCCGGCGGCGCTGGGGTCTGCGTGCGGATCCACGGCTTGATCGAAGCGTACTGCGCGTAGAAGTGGGTCAGGTCCGGCACCAGGTCCTTGACCACGTCCATGTGCGGCAGCGGATAGATCGGCACTTCCGCCTTCTTGCAGTCGCTGATGGCGCGGGTACAGGCCAGCGTGTTGGTGCCGTCGATGTTCATCGCGCAGGAACCGCAGATGCCCTCGCGGCAGGACCGGCGGAAGGTCAGCGTGGGATCGATCTCGTTCTTGATCTTGATCAGCGCGTCCAGGACCATCGGACCGCACTTGTCGAGATCGATCTCGTAGGTGTCGGTGCGCGGATTCCGGTCGTCGTCGGGATTCCAGCGATAGACCTTGAAGGTGCGGATGTTCTTCGCGTCCGTGGCGGGGAAATGCCTGCCGTTCTGGACGCGGGAATTCTTCGGGAGTGCGAACTCGGCCATGTCTGTCTTCTTCCCGGCTCAGTAAACGCGTGGCTTGGGAGGGACCACGTCCACGTCCTTGCTCAACGTGTACATGTGGACCGGACGGTAATCGAAGCTGCACTGGCCCTTCTCGTCCACCGTCACCAGCGTGTGTTTGTGCCAGTTGACGTCGTCGCGGTCCGGGAAGTCCTCGTGCGCGTGGGCGCCGCGGCTCTCGTGGCGCTGTTCGGCCGAATTGATCGTGGCCACCGCGTTGAGCAGCAGGTTGTTCAGCTCGTAGGTTTCGATCAGGTCGGAGTTCCAGATCAGGGAACGATCGGACACCTTCACGTCCTCGAACGAGGCGAAGATATCCTTCATCTTGTCGCAGCCTTCCTTCAGCGTCTTGCTGGTGCGGAACACGGCGGCGTCGTTCTGCATGGTGCGCTGCATGTTGTCGCGGATCACCGCCGTGGGCGTATCGCCGTTGGCGTTGCGCAGCTTGTCCAGCAGGCCCAGCGCCTTGTCGCAGGCATCACCGGCCAGCGACTTGTGCGATGCGCCCGGCTTGATGGTCTCGGCACAGCGGTTGGCCACCGCACGGCCGAACACCACCAGGTCCAGCAGCGAGTTCGAGCCCAGCCGGTTGGCGCCGTGCACCGACACGCAGGCGGCCTCGCCGATGGCGTACAGGCCCGGCACCACGGCATCGGGGTTGTCGCCGACCTTGCGCACCACTTCGCCGTGGTAGTTGGTCGGAATGCCGCCCATGTTGTAGTGCACGGTGGGAATGACCGGAATGGGCTGCCTGGTCACGTCCACGCCCGCGAAGATATGGGCGCTCTCGGCAATGCCGGGCAGCTTCTCGTTGATGACTTCCGGACCCAGGTGGGTCAGGTCGAGCAGGATGTGGTCCTTGTGCTCGCCCACGCCGCGGCCTTCGCGTATCTCGATGGTCATCGAACGGCTGACCACGTCGCGCGAAGCCAGGTCCTTGTAGTGCGGGGCGTAGCGCTCCATGAAGCGCTCGCCGTTGCTGTTGCGCAGGATGCCGCCTTCGCCGCGCACGCCCTCGGTGATCAGGCAGCCCGCGCCGTAGATGCCGGTGGGATGGAACTGCACGAATTCCATGTCCTGCAACGGCAAGCCCGCACGTGCGACCAGACCGCCACCGTCACCGGTACAGGTGTGCGCCGACGTGGCACTGAAGTAGGCGCGACCATAGCCACCGGTGGCCAGCACCACGCCATGGGCGCGGAACAGGTGCAGCGAGCCTTCGGCCATGTCCAGCGCCAGCACGCCGCGGCAGGCGCCCTCTTCGTCGAAGATCAGGTCCAGCGCGAAGTACTCGATCATGAAGCGCGCGTCGTGCGCCAGCGACTGCTGGTACAGCGTGTGCAGCATGGCGTGGCCGGTGCGGTCCGCGGCAGCGCAGGTGCGCTGTGCCGGCGGGCCTTCGCCGAACTTGGTGGTCATGCCGCCGAACGGACGCTGGTAGATCTTGCCTTCCTCGGTGCGCGAGAACGGCACGCCGTAGTGTTCCAGCTCGATGATGGCCGGGATCGCCTCGCGGCACATGTACTCGATGGCGTCCTGGTCGCCCAGCCAGTCCGACCCCTTGATGGTGTCGTAGAAGTGGTAGCGCCAGTCGTCCTCGCCCATGTTGGCCAGCGCGGCGGAAATGCCGCCCTGCGCCGCCACGGTATGCGAGCGGGTCGGAAAGACCTTGGTCAGGCAGACCGTCTGCAAACCCTTGGCGGCCAGGCCGAAGGTGGCGCGCAGTCCGGCGCCGCCGGCGCCCACCACGACCATGTCGTACTTGTGTTCGGTGATCTTGTAAGCGGACATCTGATTCAATTCCCCAGCACGATGCGGGCCACGGCGAAAACGCTCACGATGGC
>CAZLSG010000057.1:0-16488 GCA_964562135.1 uncultured Pseudoxanthomonas sp.
CGCCTGCGCGGCCTCCAGGTTGGTGCGGTAGACGGTTTCTTCCAGATTCCGCTGGCCCAGGAACGAGCCGGTGTTCACGTCCACCGTGGTCATCGCCTCGGTCTGGTCGATGACCAGGTAGCCGCCGGACTTGAGCGGCACCTGTTTGTCCAGCGCACGGCCTATTTCGTCCTCGACGCCATACAGATCGAAGATGGGCCGCTCGCCGGTGTAGAGCTCGATGCGCTCGGCCAGCACCGGCATGTACCTGGCCACGAAGGCCTGCAGGCGCTCGTAGGTTTCGTGCGAATCGACCTTCACCTTTTCCACGTCCTTGCGGATCAGGTCGCGCACCGCGCGCAGCGGCAGGCTGAGGTCTTCATAGATGATGGTGCTGGGCGCAGACTCCCGGCCGCGCTTTTCCACGATGTTCCAGACACGCGAGAGATACGCCAGGTCTTCGGCCAATGCCTCGGCAGGCTGGCCTTCGGCGTTGGTGCGGATGATGTAGCCCAGGTTGCCGTGCGCGGCGGCCAGCTCGGAAACGACGGCCTTCAGGCGCGCGCGCTCGGCCTCATCCTCGATCCGCGCGGACACGCCAATCACCTTGGACTGCGGCAGCAACACCAGGTAACGCGACGGGATGCTGATCTGCGTGGTCAGCCGCGCGCCCTTGCTGCCGATGGGGTCCTTGACCACCTGCACCACGATGTCCTGCCCGTCGCGCAGCAGATCGGTAACCGGCGTCGCGGACAGAGCCGGCAGCGATGCCGGATCGGCGGCCTCGCCTTCGGCCACCTGCGGCATGCGCACCACATCGTTGGCGTGCAGGAATGCCGCACGCTCCAGCCCCACGTCGACGAACGCCGCCTGCATGCCGGGCATGATGCGCTGGACCTTGCCCTTGTAGATGTTGCCGACCACGCCACGGCGCCATCCGCGCTCGATGTGCAGTTCCTGCAGCATGCCGTTTTCGACCACGGCCACGCGGGTTTCGCGCGGGGTGACGTTGACCAGGATCTCCTCGGACATCACTGCCCTCCGAACGAACGCAGCAACCGCCGCGTTTCGAACAGCGGCAAACCCATCACGCCGGAATAACTGCCCGAAAGATGCGCGATGAAACTTTCCCCGCGCCCCTGGATGGCATATGCCCCGGCCTTGCCCATCGGCTCGCCGGTGCCCACGTAGCCGGCAATGTCGTCTTCCGTCAGTTCCGCGAAAGCGACCTCGGATACCGAAACGGCCTGCGCCTCGCGCTCCGCGTTGACCACCGATACCGCCGAAACCACCCGATGCGTCCGTCCGGACAGGCGGCGAAGCATGGCGATGGCATCGCCCTCGTTCTCCGGCTTGCCGAATACGTCGCCATCGAGGATCACTTCGGTATCCGCGCCCAGCACCACCGCGCCGGGGACGGACACGACCTGCAACAGGCCGGCGCCGGCCTTCTCGCGCGCCACCCGGCGCACGTATTCTTCGGCCGGTTCGCCTGGCTGGCGCTGCTCCGGGATATCCAGTTCGACGTGGCCGAACCGCAGTCCCAGCCGGGTCAGCAGTTCGGTTCGGCGGGGTGAGCGGGAGGCAAGATAGAGCATCGGCCAAGGATAACCCGTGCCACCTGACTGAACGGACCACAAAACCGCGGCGCCGGCACCAACCCCATGCTGGCTCACAGCGCGTTCATCAATCCCGGAACACCCTGAAGCCCGCATCCCAAAGGAGATCACGATGCGCACCCACCTGCTCCATACTCTATTGCTCGCCCTGTCACTGGCCCTGGGAACCGCCTGCATGACCGCACACGCCCAATCCATTGCCGCCGCTCCGGCCAGCGCCGACGGCACCCTGCTGAGCATCTCGGCGCAGGCCGAGGCCTCGCGCGTACCCGATATCGCCACCCTGTCGGTCGGCGTGGTCACCCAGGCCGCCGACGGCAACGCCGCCCTGCGCCAGAACGCCGAGCAGATGGCCGGCGTGGTGGCCGCGCTCAAGAAAGCCGGCATCGCCGACCGCGACGTGCAGACCAGCGGCGTGAATCTGTTCCCGCAATATCACCATACCCAGAACCAACCGCCCCGGATCACCGGTTACCAGGCCAGCAACACCGTCAACGTGAAGGTCCGCGACATATCCCGGCTGGGCAAGGTGCTGGATGCGCTGGCAGCCGAGGGCGCCAACCAGATCAGCGGCCCGCACTTCGGCATCGACGATCCCGAGCCCGTCCAGGACGAAGCCCGCCTGGCAGCCCTCAGGCAGGCACAGGCCCGCGCCGAAACCTATGCCAGGGCGCTGGGTTTGCGGGTACGCCGCATCGTCAGCATCAGCGAAGGCGGTGGCGGCGGTTTCCGCCCGGTGCCGATGATGGCCATGGCCGCGCGCGGAAAGGCGGAAATGGATACTCCGATATTGCCGGGTGAAACCACGCTTTCGGCCAGCCTGGACGTGGTGTTCGAACTGGGCAGGTAGACCTGTCGCCCACGATCCCCCTTCGCGGAATGGCGCCCCACGGGGCGCCATTCCCGTTGCGGCAACGACAACGCACCGCAGGCAGGCGGGGCCACGCCCCGGCATCCATGGCGCCATGGCGACCTTGCCACGTGGTGCACGCCTGCCGGGAACATGGCCCCAGCCTGCGGCGGCGTCCGCCTGTCGCGCAAGCCTGCGCCCAAGGTCGAATCCCGTCCCCCTTGCATGCGATGGCCGCTGGCGTACAGTCTGGTCCTGCGGCGCGGTGCATCGGCAACCCCTTCCGCCGTGTCCATGCGTTGTTCCCTTCACAGCCCAGACTGGAGGTGGATCATGGTTCGCACACTGCCCTTCCGTTCGACATCCCGTCCCGACCCTGCCCGCGTGCTGGCCATCGTCATGGCCATCGCCCTGCACTTGCTTGCCCTGTTGTTGCTGCTGATCCCTGTCGCGACGTATCGGCCCGACACCGCGCCGGCAACACCGCGCACCGAACCTTGGGTGCAGAAAGTGCAGATCGTCCCGCCGCCCAGGCCGCCGGAAACCGTACCCGTGACCCAGCCGCGGACGCCCCTCCTGCTGCCGCAAACGCTGCCGCGCACCGTCCCACGGACACCGGCGCCCGTCATCGACGCGATCGTCACCGAACATGCGCTGCCGGCTTCCGATACCGGGGCCACCGACGACACCACGACGGCTATCGATACCGGCCCTGCCATCGCCGCTCCATTGGCGGTTGCCAGCCTGGCCTACGTCCGCGCTCCGGCGCCGCCCTATCCACGCGACGCTCTTCGCGCTGGCGCGCAGGGCACGGTGTTGCTGAAAGTGCTGGTGGGCACCGACGGCTCGCCGCTGGAGGTGGCGGTGGAAAGAAGCAGCGGCAATCGCTCGCTGGATCGCGAAGCCGTCCGCCAGGTACGGCAGCATTGGCGCTTCCAGCCGGCCATGCACGACGGCCGCGTGGTGCGCGCCTACGGCATGGTACCCATCGTGTTCAGCCTGCAATGACGCATTGCCGCCACCCCATGGAAGCCCGCCGCAAGGCGGGCTTCCGCTTTCCGCCCAAGCCAATCCTGCAGGAGCGACGTGAATCGCGACCGGGAACTGGCGGGAAAACGATAAAGCCACGGATGACCCGGGTTAACGCGGAAAAGGCTTTATTCGTGGAAATCTTCGCAATCCGTGGCCCAGGCTGCTTGGTCGTTGTGGTCGCGACTCACGTCGCTCCTGCAGTGGGCAAGCAGAAAGCAGACGCCGCTCAGGCGCGATGGTAGGGATGGTTGGCGAGCATCGCCGCCGCCCGGTAGAGCTGTTCGGCCACCAGCAGGCGCGCCAGCATGTGCGGCAAGGTCAGCGGACCCAGCGACCAGGTTTCGTGCGCCGCGGCCAGCACGTCCGGCGCATGCCCTTCCGGGCCGCCGATCAGGAAGGCGAGGTCGCGCCCCTGCCCGCGCCAATGCTCCAGCCGCTGCGCGAGCTGTTCGGACGAATGGGGTTTGCCGGTGACTTCCAGCGCCACCACGTGCGCATTCCGGGGCAAGGCCGCCAGCACGCGCCGGCCTTCGTCCTCGATGGCGCGCTTCGGGTCACGCCCCTTGCCGCGCAGGCCCGGTTCGACTTCCACCAGTTCCAACGGCAGCCAGTGCGAGAGACGCTTGCGGTATTCGGCGAATCCTTCCGCCACCCAGGCCGGCGCTCGCTCGCCGGTGGCGATCAGGCGCGCCTTCATTCCGTTGCCCGGCCGTTGCGGGCACGATCAGGCAGGCGTTGCATCCACCGCGTCATCGCCGGGCGCCTGGTCGCCTACCGTCCACAGACGCTCCAGCGCGTAGAACTCGCGCACGCGCGGCAACATGACGTGGACGATCACGTCGCCCAGGTCCACCAGCACCCACTCGGCCTCGCGCTCGCCTTCCACGCCCAGCGGCATCAGGTCCAGTTTCTTGACCTGCTTGACCACTTCGTCGGCGATCGACTTGACATGCCGGGTGGAGGTGCCCGAGGCGATGACCATATAGTCGGCAACGCTTGATTTGCCGCGCACATCGATTTCAACCACATCCCTGGCCTTCAGTTCCTCGACCGCGGCCTGCACGCTGGCAAGCAGGGCCTGTACCGGCGGCGGCGGGCTGGGCAGACGTGTCTTGATGACTTTTGCTTGATTGGACAAAGGGTGGGCGGCTCCTGGAACGTGCGGGGATTATACCGGACCGGATTCCCCGGGCCGGGCATACAGCATGTGGTTTTCGATGCAGTCGGCCACCGGTCCCGGGACCAGGCTGCGCCAGGGCAGGCCGGCCGCGATCCGCTGCCTGACTCCCGTCGCCGATTCCGGCTGCAGTGGTTGCCGCAACCTGAACAGCTTGCCTGCCGGGGATTCCCGCAACTGCGCCGGATCGGCCACCCAGCGGCCTGCCGACGCCCTTGCCAGGTCCAGCGACAGGTCTTCGAGCGAAATCCCAGGCCTTTCAGCCACCACGAAGTGGGCCAGGCCGAACAAGGCCGTCCATTCGCACCAGGTTGGCAAGGAAACGAAGCTGTCTGCGCCAATCAGCCAGGCCAGCGACAGCTGTTCGCCATGCTCCCGGCGCAACTCGCGCAGGGTATCGACGGTGTATGAACGATTTCCGGGATCGGTTTCGGCCCGCGTCAGCTCACGGCGATCCACGACCAGCCCGGGTTCGGCCGCCGCCACCCTGTCCAGCATGCCGGCGCGTTGCTCCGTGCTGGCGCCGGGTGGCCGGCGGTGCGGCGGATCCGCCGCCGGCAACAGGCGAACCGGCACCTGCAGCACGTCATGCGCCGCCCGCGCCAGGGCAAGGTGACCATTGTGGAAAGGGTCGAACGTGCCGCCGTAGAACAACAGCATCGGCAAGGGCGCCGGCGACGCGCCCTTCATGTCCGCAGCAGGCTCGCCGCGCGTGATTCGGCCACCGCCAGCATCAACCGTTCCAGCGCGGTCCAGGCATCGCCCGAAGCGCGGCCCTTGGCGATCCGGTCGATGCGCGAGGTTTCCGCGACGAAGCGCTCCCAGCGCGCCGGCGGCGCGTGCCGTTGCAACGCGCGCTTGAACGGCGCCTGCCTGGATTCCCAGATGCCCTGGCGCTTCATTTCGGCCGCCAGGTTGTCGCCCCGGGCCTGCGCTCGCGCCAGCGCCGAGGTGCGCAGCAGTTCCTTCGCCACCATCGGCATCAATCCGGCAACCTGCTCGCCTTCGGCACGCAGGCCCGCCAGCATGCGCGATACCTGCGCCGGCTGGCCCGCCAGCATGCTGTCGGTCAGGCGGAACACGTCGTAACGCGCGGCATCGGCAACCAGTGACTCCATCGTGCCCGCATCCAGCGTATCCCCGTCCGCCAGCAGCGCCAGCTTGTCGATTTCCTGCGCCGCGGCCAGCAGATTGCCATCGACCCGCTCGCACAATGCCTGCACCGCCTCGCGGTCGGCACGCACGCCGCGCGAGCGCAGGCGGCTTTCCACCCAGCCCGGCAATTCGTGCGGCTTGATGCTCCATGCAATCGCCATCACGCCCGCGCGCCCCACGGCATCGGCCCATTTGCCATGGTGGGCCTTGCTCCATTCGGCGGCGGTGATGAGCAGGATCACGTCGGCGGGCGGATTGGCGCAGAAATCGCTGACGACCTCGGCGCCCTCCTTGCCCGGCTTGCCCCCAGGCAGGCGCAGTTCGATCAGGCGCCGCGCGCTGAACAGGCTGGGCGCGTTGAAAGTCCCCTGCAGCCTGCCCCAGTCGAAATCGCGCCCTTCGGCGTCGAATACTTCGCGCTCGCCGATGCCCTGCGCGCGCGCATGGCCGCGCACGGCATCGGCGGCTTCCAGCACGCGCAGGGTTTCCGGACCGGCGATCAGATACACCGGATGCAGCGGGCCATCCTTCAGGCGGGCGCCAAGCTGTTCCGGCTTCAGCTCCATTTCACTGGCCGCTGGCCCTCAACACCCCGTCGACCCGGCGCAGGATGGAGGCCGCCATTTCGCGGCGCAATTCCTCGGCAATGACCTCCCGCTCGGTCGTGGTCCCGGTGACATTGGTCGGTGAAGACACGTAGTCGCGAGACAGTTCAACCACCTGCTGGGGGACCAGTTCGGTTCCATCGGCGCGGCGGAACACGAATACGGTGGCGTAACGCATGCTGTATTCCTGCGAACGACCATACTGGTCGATCGCGATGGGCACGTTATCCCAGCGTTCCGACAGGATTTGCAGCCGCGCCGTCCTCCCCTTCGCCTCCTCGTCCGCCAGTACCGCGCCCGAACTCCTCAGCCCCTGCTCCAGGCTGACGACCAACGGGCTGTATCGCGCGGTGGACGTCACCTTCACCGGCCCCAGGTCGGACGGCAGGTCGATGGCGCTGCGCAGATGGAAGCCGCAGCCGGCCAGGAGAAGGATGGAAGCGGCGGTGGCAAGCAGGCGGAGTCGGGTCATGGGACGAAGTCTGGACGAGGCCGGGGCAACCGGCAATATGCAACGCACCGCTGCGATGGCGTCTGAATGCCGGATGGCGGCCGGGTTCAGGCCGCCACCAGGTTGACGATCTTGCCCGGCACGATGATCACCTTGCGGATGGTCTGCCCCTGGATGAACTTGGCCGTATTGGGCTCCTCCCGGGCCAGCGACTCGATCAGGTCGCGCGGGGCGTCGGCGGCCACCTCGATGGTGCCGCGGAGCTTGCCGTTGACCTGCACCGCCAGGGTGACCACGTCGCGCACCAGCGCGGAAGCGTCGGATTGCGGGAACGGCACGTCCTCCAGCAGGGTTTCCGGATGGCCCAGCACCTGCCACAGGGCGTGGCTGGCATGCGGGGTGATGGGATTGAGCAACAGCACGGCGGTTTCGAAAGCCTCCTGGCGGACGGCACGGCCATTGTCGCTGCCGTCCTCGAACCGGCCCAGCGCGTTCGACAGTTCCATCACCGCCGCAATGGCGGTGTTGAAACTGTGGCGCACGCCGTAGTCGTTGCCGACCCGCTCGATGGTCTCGTGGGTCTTGCGGCGCAGCGCCTTCTGGTCCGCCGTCAACACGCCCGTATCCAGGGCAGGCACGGGGCCGGGGGCGGCATGCTTCTGCACCTGCGCCCACAGCCGGCGCAGGAACCGCGCCATGCCTTCCACGCCGGCCTCGTTCCACTCCAGCGACTGCTCCGGCGGCGCGGCGAACATGGAGAACAGGCGCACCGTGTCGGCGCCGTACTTGTCCACCATCGCCTGCGGGTCCACGCCGTTGTTCTTCGACTTGGACATCTTCTCGGTCGGACCGATCCGTACCGGCTGGCCGTCGGCGGCCAGCTTCGCACCGACGATGCGACCACGCTCGTCGCGCTCCACTTCCACGTCGGCCGGGTTGATCCAGTCCTTCGAACCGTCCGCATTCTCGCGGTAGTAGGTCTCGGCAATCACCATGCCCTGGCACAGCAGGTTGGCCGCCGGCTCGTCGCTGTCCACCAAACGCGCATCGCGCAGCAGCTTGTGGAAGAAACGGAAGTACATCAGGTGCAGGATGGCGTGCTCGATGCCGCCGATGTACTGGTCCACCGGCAGCCAGTAGTTGCCGCGCTTGTCCACCGTTTCGCGGGCGCCGGGCGAGGTGTAGCGGGCGTAGTACCAGCTGGACTCCATGAAGGTGTCGAAGGTGTCCGTTTCGCGTTCGGCCGCGCCGCCGCATTCCGGGCAGGTGGTCTTGCGCCATTCCGGATCGGCCTTGATCGGCGACTTCATGCCGTCCAGCACCACGTTCTCCGGCAATACCACCGGCAGCTGCTCTTCGGGCACCGGTACCGCGCCGCAGGTGTCGCAGTAGATGACCGGGATCGGGCAACCCCAGTAACGCTGGCGGGAAACGCCCCAGTCGCGCAGGCGGTAGTTGACCCGCCGCTGGCCGCGGCCCTGGCGCTCGAAACGTTCGGCAAACGCCTCGAAGGCGCCGCGGAAATCCAGCCCGTCGAACTCGCCCGAGTTGACCAGTTCCAGGTCGCCACGGGTCTTGTCCGCGTACCAGTCGCGCCAGGCCTGCGGATCGTAGGTGGCCTCTTCCTCGTTCTTCGGCGTCTTGAGCGCGATCACCTGCCTGATGGGCAGGTCGTACTTGTGGGCGAATTCGAAATCACGCTCGTCATGGCCCGGCACCGCCATCACTGCGCCCGTGCCGTAACCCATCAGGACGAAGTTGGCGACCCAGACCGGCACTTGCTCGCCGGTCACCGGGTGCACTGCCTTCAGGCCGGTGTCCATGCCGCGCTTTTCCTGGGTTTCCAGTTCCACTTCGGACACGCCGCCCTGCTTCAGCTCCTCCAGGAACGCGGCCAGCGCCGGATCGCCCTTCGCCGCCTTCAGCGCCAGCGGATGCTCGCCGGCGATCGACAGGAAGGTGACGCCCATCAGCGTGTCCGGGCGCGTTGTGAACACGCGCAGCGGATCGTGCCCGCCCTCCACCGCGAATTCGATCTCCAGCCCTTCCGAACGTCCTATCCAGTTGCGCTGCATGGTCTTGACCGCATCCGGCCAGCCCGGCAGTTCGTCCAGGCCGTCCAGCAACTCCTGCGCGTAGTCGGTGATGCGCAGGAACCACTGCGGGATCTCGCGCTTTTCCACCAGCGCGCCGGAACGCCAACCGCGCCCTTCGATCACCTGTTCGTTGGCCAGCACGGTCTGGTCCACCGGATCCCAGTTGACCACCGAATTCTTGCGGTAGGCCAGGCCCTTGCGCAGCAGGCGGGTGAACATGCGCTGCTCGTGCACGTAGTAATCGGGCTTGCAGGTGGCGAACTCGCGCGACCAGTCGATGGCATAGCCCAGCGACTTCAACTGGCTGCGCATGTGCCCGATGTTGGCGTAGGTCCATTTGGCCGGCGCGGTGCGGTTCTTGATGGCGGCGTTCTCGGCCGGCAGGCCGAATGCGTCCCAGCCCATCGGCTGCAGCACGTTGTGGCCGGTCATGCGCTTGTAGCGGCTGATGACGTCGCCGATGGTGTAGTTGCGCACATGGCCCATGTGCAGCGCGCCGGACGGATACGGCAGCATCGACAGGCAGTAGAACTTGGGCTTGTCGGACTGCTCGTTCACCTCGAACGCACGCTGCCCGTCCCAGTAGGACTGCGCGGCGGTTTCGACGGAGCTGGGATCGTACGGAGCGGATTCGGCGGTGGCTGACATGAGTGGACGGGAAGGCACGGCGGCAAAGTCGCCAAGGGTACCGCAGTGCAGCAAGCCACTCCAATCCGTCCGATGGCCGGTCGCGCCTGCGGCAGGGCCGGCCAGGCCGTAACATGGCCGCATTCCACCGGAGCCTGCCCATGTCCCGCACCCTCCTCGCCAGTCTGATTGCCCTGGCCGCCGGCCCTGCGGCGGCTGCCGAACCCCTGGCCCTGCACTGCGAACGCCTGTTCGATGCCCGCTCCGGACGCATCCTCGGGCCGCATACGGTGGTGGTGCGGGAAGGCAGGATTGCCGAAGTGACGCTCGGCCGGGCTCCCGACACCGGCGTGGCGACCATCGACCTGCCCGGCCATACCTGCCTGCCCGGCTGGACCGACCTGCACGTCCACCTGGGCAGCCAGTCCAGTCCGCAAAGCTATTCGGAAGGTTTCCGGCTGGACCCGGTGGACTACGCCTACCGCTCCGTCGGCCATGCCGAAAAGACCCTGCTGGCCGGCTTCACCAGCGTGCGCGACCTGGGCGGCGAAGTAACCCCGCACCTGCGCGATGCCATCAACCAGGGGCTGGTGAAGGGGCCACGCATCTTCGCCGCCGGCAAATCCATCGCCACCACCGGCGGCCACGCCGACCCCACCAACGGCTTCAACTCCCTGCTGTCGCACCTGCTGGGCCCGCCCGGCCCCACCGAAGGCGTCATCAATTCCGTGGACGATGCGCGCCAGGCCGTGCGCCAGCGCTACAAGGACGGCAGCGACGTGATCAAGATCACCGCCACCGGCGGCGTGCTCTCCTACGCCAAGTCCGGCGACGCGCCGCAGTTCACCGTGGACGAGATCAAGGCGGTGGTGGATACCGCCCGCGACTACGGCTACCGGGTCGCCGCGCACGCGCACGGCACCGAAGGCATGAAACGCGCGGTGCTGGCCGGCGTGACCAGCATCGAACACGGCACCCACATGACGGACGAAGTGGCGCGGCTGATGAAACAGCACGGGACGTGGTACGTCCCCACCATCTCCGCCGGCCGCTTCGTTGCAGAGAAAGCGAAGATCGACGGTTACTTCCCCGAAGTCGTGCGCCCCAAGGCGGCGCGCATCGGCGCGCAGATACAAGACACCGCCGCGCGCGCCCACCGCAGCGGAGTGAAGATCGCCTTCGGCACCGACATGGGCGTGGGTCCGCACGGCGACAACGCGCGCGAATTCGTCTACATGGTCGAGGCCGGCATCCCCGCCGCCTATGCGCTGCAATCAGCCACCCTCCACGCCGCCACGGTACTGGGCGTGGACGACCAGGGCGTCATCGAACCCGGCAAGCGCGCCGACATCATCGCCGTGGCCGGCGACCCGGTGGCCGACATCCAGGCCGTGCTGGACGTGAGCCTGGTCATGAAGGACGGCGTCGTCCACAAGCAACCGGGCATCCCTGCCGGGACTGCCCCATGAATCTCGAATGGGTTGGTTACGTGGCAGCCACGCTGACCACCATCGCCTTCGTGCCGCAGGCCATCAAGACATTGCGCAGCCGCGATACCAGCGGCATTTCGCTGGGCATGTATGCCACCTTCACGGTCGGCATCGCCTGCTGGCTGGTCTACGGCATCGTGCTGGAATCCTGGCCGATGATCATCTCCAACATCATCACCTTCGGGCTTGCCGTGGTCATCCTGTCGCTGAAACTGCGGCACGGCTGAGCCGCGCCGCCTTCACCTCGCGGGGACGTCCGCACGCGGCCACCACAGCGAGCCGCACAACCAGGCGAACCAGACCGCGAATGCCGCCCTTTGCGCGATTCCCGCCGGCACGTTCTCGTTGACCAGCACAACGGCCAGCAACACCAGGATGGCCGCCACCACGCCGGACAACGCAAACCGCCGCCAGCCGGGAAGCGGCCACAACCCGATGGCCGTCAGCACGGCACCCGGCACGAAGGCCACCCACCACAGCATCCAGGCTACGGCATGCAACCGGCTGGACTGGCCACCCAGGTTCCATGGATCCAGCGGCAGCACCCCCATGGCGATGAAGCCCAGCGCCGCCAGGAACAACAGTTGCGTGCCGATCCGCGTGGTCCAGGCCAGCGGTGCCGGCAACTGGCGGCGCAGGTCCACTGCCACCACGCCGGCCAGCAATCCCGGCAACACGAAACCCAGCAGATTGAACGCCAGCGCCCGCTCAATGCCGGAGGCGCCCAGCAACGCCACCGGATGTTCCAGTTGCGAATACCGGTCCAGCGCAATGCCGAAACCCACCATCGCGCCTATCCACGACAGGGCCGCCACCGGGCCCGCGTAACGCAAAACGTTCATCCCGTCTCTCGCCATGACACCCTCCGATCGCGCAAGTCTTGCAAATCCGCCGTCCGGTACCATTGAAGGATCCAGACATTGCCATGACCGCCACTATGACCGACAAACCCCACGTTTTCGACGCCACCACCGCCACCTTCGAAGCCGAAGTCCTGCAGAAATCGCTGGAAACGCCGGTGCTGGTGGATTTCTGGGCCACCTGGTGCGGACCGTGCAAGACCCTGGGGCCGATCCTGGAAAAGCTGGCCGCCGACTACAACGGCGCCTTCCTGCTGGCCAAGGTGGACGTGGACCAGGAACAGCAGATCGCCGCCGCCTTCCAGATCCGCTCGGTACCCACGGTATTCCTGGTCAAGGACGGGCAGATCCTCGACGGTTTCCCGGGCGCACTGCCGGAAGGGCAACTGAAGCAGTTCCTGCAGCAGCATGGGATCGAACCCGCACCGGAACAGGCAGAGCCGGAGCCGGCGGAAACGGCGGCGGTCGATCCGCATGCCGAAGCGATGCGCCTGCGCAAGGCGGTCGAAGCCGAGCCGGACAAGCCGGAACTGAAACTGGACCTTGCCCTCGCCCTGTTGCAAACCGGCGCCAGCGCGGAAGCCTCCCAGCTGCTCGATGCCCTGCCCGCCAACCTCGCCACCGACGACCGCGCCATCAAGGCACGCGCCTGGCTGGGTTTCTCCGAGATACTCAAGGACGCGCCGCCCGCCGAAGTGCTGGAAGCGGCCATCGCCGCGAATCCGGACGACCTGCAGGCCCGCCACTTGCTGGGCGTGCGTTACCTGATCGGCAACCGTCACGAAGCAGGACTGCAGCAATTGCTGGAAATGCTTCGCCACGACCGCAATTACCAGGACAGCCTGCCCAAGCGCGCGCTGATCGACGCCTTCCGCATCATCGACGACGCGGCGCTGGTGGGGCAGTACCGCCGGAAGATGTCCGCCCTGCTGTTCTGAAGCACCCGGAATCCGCGTCAATGAAAATCCCGCCGCATCACTCTCGATGCGGCGGGACCCGATGTCTTCGCGATAGCCTGTTTCTTCAGGCTGCTGCCAGCGTTTCCGGAAGTTCGAGCAATTCGACCCGGCCCGTGGCCACGTCGTAGATCGCCGGCACCACCTTCAGTGCTCCGTCGTCCACCGCCTTGGCCAGGACCGTGGACGAAAGGCGCAGCTTGGCCGCCTGGACGATGGCGTTCTGCTTGGTCACCGTCAGCACGTCCGGCTCCGGACTGGTGTAGATGGCCGCGCGCAACGGCGGGAACAGCGCGCTGATCTGTCCCGGCACTTCATCGTTGGCGATGGCGGCCTTGACCGCGCCGCAATTGGTATGCGCCATCACGATCAACGCCTTGACGCCCAGCACGGCCACGCCGAACTCCAGGCTGGCGATGATCTCCGGCGTGGCCACGTTGCCGGCCACCCGGGTGACGAATACCCGGCCGATGTATTCGTCGAACACCATCTCCACCGGCACCCGCGAATCGGCGCACGAGAGCACGCCGACAATCGGCTCCTGGCTTTCCGCGGTCGCGGCCTGGATGATCTGCAGATCCTGCTTGTGGGCAATGACCTTGCGGGCCACGAAGCGCTCGTTGCCGGCCATCACTTCCGCCAGGGCATCGTCGGGAGTCAGAACGGTCTGCGCCATCGCCTCGGGCATCGCCAGGCCTTCCAGCACGGCAAGCCCGCCCGCAGCCCCTACCGCAAGCCCGGCGGTGCCCAGGAAGCGGCGGCGCGACATGCCCGGCGCGAGTTCCTGTGCGTTCGATTCACCGCCGCAGCACGATTCCCTGCATCCCGCTTCGAACTCATCATCGTTTCGCATTTCCAATGCTCCATTGTTGGATAGGACACAAAACATCATCGAACACGATATCGCTTGCCCACAATACGACTCTCGGATGGAAATCCATAGCGTACGCACGGGTATGGTAGTCTGCCGCCCCACTTCACGCCGACCGACCCATAGCGAATGAAACCGTCGCTGCTCCGCCGCGGGATCAACCTCTGGCCCCCGTTCCTCTTCACCGGCATCCGCGTCCGCGAAATCTCGGACGACTGGCGCCAGGCGCGCGTCGAACTGAAACACAGCCGGTTCAACAGCAACTACGTGGGCACCCATTTCGGCGGCAGCCTGTTCGCAATGACCGATCCGTTCTGGATGTTGTTGCTGATGCGCCTGCTGGGCCGCGACTACTACGTCTGGGACCGGCGTGGCGAAATCGAGTTCGTCAAGCCGGGACGCGGCACGGTACGCACCGAGTTCCGCGTGGAAGACAGCGTGCTGGAGGAAATCCGTTCGGCCACCGCGGATGGCGGGAAGTACCTGCACTGGTTCGAAAACGACATCCTGGACACGCAAGGCGATGTCGTGGCACGGGCGCGCAAGCAGGTCTACGTGCGCCGCAAGCCTGACCGGCCTCCGGCCCAGGGGGAATCGCCGACGGCCTGAAGCCGGCTGGCCGGCAGCGGCACCGGCCAGTTGCCATCATGCCCACCCTGTCCCGCGCGTGGCGGCTCATGCAAGGCTGTGCCCAGTGTGCCGGCGACGACGTTCAGAACCAACGGTCGCGAAGGGCTCTGCATCGACGATGGCAACTGCACCAGCGCCGCCTGGTCGACCGCGCCATCGTGCTTGCGCAACCACAACAGCGCGGCCATCGTGCGCAGGCACGCATCGACGTCCTGCAGGCGCTGGCCATAGTCGGCATAGGGGCGCGGCGATTTGAATACCCGCGCCATGCGCTCTTCTCCGGATCCATTGGTGCCAGCCAACAGCATAACCATCGCCAACGTTACAATCCCACGCCATGACCGCCCCCGACGCACCCCGCCCGCCCCTCCACGTCATCCTGCGCCGGTTGTTCATCAGCGGCCTGCTGACCCTGTTGCCGATCTGGCTGACCTGGCTGGTGGTGAAGTTCGTCTTCAGCGTGCTCTCCGGCATCAGCCGCCCATGGGTGGCGCCGCTGTCCGAACAGATCGCACTGACCTTTCCGCGCGCTATGGGCTGGTTCCGGGCCGAATGGCTGCAGAACACCATCGCCATGGCCGCCACCCTGGGCGTGATCCTGCTGGTCGGCCTGCTGGCCCGGCGGGTGGTCGGGCAGAAGCTGCTGGAATGGTTCGAGGCCTGGATCCTGCGCATCCCGCTGGCCAACATCATCTATTCCAGCGTGCGCAAGCTGCTGGACATCCTGCAGACCAAGCCGGGCAGCACCCAGCGCGTGGTGCTGATCGATTTTCCGCACCGGGACATGAAAGCGGTCGGGCTGGTCACGCGGGTCATGCGCGAAGAAGGCAGCGGACGCGAACTGGCGGCGGTCTACGTGCCCACCACCCCCAATCCCACCTCCGGCTACCTGGAAGTGGTTCCGGTGGAGTTGCTGACACCCACCGACTGGACCGTGGACCAGGCCATGAGCTTCATCATCTCCGGCGGCGCGGTGGCCCCGGACAACATGCCGTTCACCCGGGCCGGCGAGCGGAGCTGACCGCCGACAGGCATGACGTTCGTCGCTGGCGGGACCGGATGAGATGGGGCAACCTGCGAGGCCAGCCCCGTTCATCGCTCCGGAGACGCCATGCCCACCCCACTGCCACGCGCACTGTCCCTTGCCCTGCTGGCCGCCACCGCGCTGCTGGCGCCCGCCGCGGGCATCGCCGCCGACGCGCCTCCCGCCAGTGAACAGGCCGAAACCAAGGCACAGCGGCTGAATGCGCTGTACGAGCAGTACTGGGAAGAATCCCTGCAACTCAATCCGCTGCGCGCCACTTTCCAGGGCGACAGCCGCTACAACGACCGCCTGCCGAATTTCCTTTCGGCGGAATTCCGCCAGCAATCGCGCGACTTCACCGCCCGCTGGCTGGAGGCCCTCGAGGCCATCGGCCCCGAAGGCCTGCAAGGACAGGATCTGCTGAGCTACGAGATCTTCGTCGGCAGCGCGAAAAAGAGCCTGGAAGGCGAGCGTTTCCCCGGCTGGATGCAGCCGGTCAACCAGTTCTACAACGTGGCCAGCACCATCGTGCAACTCGGGTCCGGCACCGGCGCCCAGCCGTTCCGCAGCGTCCGCGACTACGACAACTGGAACAAGCGCGCGTCGCAGGTGCCCGCCCTGTTCGACCAGGCCATCGCCAACATGCGCGAAGGCGTGGCCGCCGGCGTGGTGCAGCCGCGCGCGCTGATGGAAAAGGTGGTCCCGCAACTGGATGCGCTGATCAAGCCGACCGCCGAGGAAACCCTGTTCTGGGGGCCTGTCAGGAACCTGCCCGACAGCTTCGACACCGATGACCGCCAGCGCATCACCGCCGATTACCGAAGCCTGATCGAAAACGAACTGATGCCCGCCTACCAGCGGCTGCGCGACTACATCGTCCGGGACTACCTGCCGCACACGCGGGAAAGCGCCGGCATGGATGCCCTGCCCGGCGGCGCCGACTGGTATGCCTTCAACGCCCGCAACAGCACCACCACCTCGCTGACCCCGGACCAGATCCACCGGATCGGGCTGGATGAAGTGGCGCGCATCCACGGCCTGATCCGCGGCGTGATGGCGGAAACCG
>CAZLSG010000058.1:0-16479 GCA_964562135.1 uncultured Pseudoxanthomonas sp.
CACCGCCGTGGCGCTGGAGAACATCCGCATCCTGCAGGAAGAAAGGATCATCGAGCATGCCCGCGACCATATCGCGCCCTACCTGGCGCAACGCTGGGCCGAGCTGGGCGAGCATCGCCTGGTGGGCGAGGCGCGCATTGCCGGCATGGTGGGGGCGCTGGAACTGGTGCCGGACAAGCGCCGCCGTGCCTTCTTCGAGGATCGTGGCCGGGTGGGCGCCCTGTGCCGCGACCATGCCCTGAAGCAGGGACTGATCCTGCGCGCCACCTGGGATGCGATGCTGCTGTCGCCCCCCTTGGTGCTGAGCCGGGAGCAGGTGGACGAGTTGTTCCGGAAGGCATGGAAGGCGCTCGATGCCACCGCATCGGACCTGGGGCTGTGACCGTTGATGCGGGCGCGGCTGCGGTTATCATCGTGGCCAACGTTCAATGATGCTGGAAGATTCGGAGCCGAACATGAAGCGGAAACTGTTGGTGGGTGCGTTGGCGGCGAGCATGCTGGCGATGGTGGGTTGTGGCGGTGGCAAGGATTCGGGCGAGCGGCTGAACGTCTACAACTGGTCCGACTACATCGCCGAGGACACCATTCCCGGATTCGAGGAGGAGACCGGCGTCAGGGTCACCTATGACGTCTTCGACAGCGACGAAATGGTGGAGACCAAGTTGCTGGCGGGCTCCAGCGGTTATGACGTGGTGGTGCCGTCGCTGAGCTTCCTGGGCCGGCAGATCCAGGCGGGCGTGTTCCTGCCTCTGGACAAGTCCAGGCTGCCGAACCTGGCCAATGTCGATCCGGCCATGCTGGAGCGCATCGCCCTGCAGGATCCGGGCAACCAGTACGCGGTGCCGTACCTGTGGGGAACCACCGGCATCGGCTACAACATCGACAAGATCGAATCGATCTTCGGCAGCGCCGACGTGGCCAACAGCTGGGACCTGGTCTTCAAGCCGGAAAACGCCGCCAGGCTGAAGGACTGCGGCATCACCGTGCTGGACACGCCGTCGGAACTCATTCCCATCGCGCTGAACTACCTGGGCGAGGATCCGCACAGCTTCGATCCCGAGGTCATCGCCAAGGCGGCGGACCTGCTGAAAGGCATCCGGCCCAATATCCGCAACTTCCATTCCTCGCAGTACATCAACGACCTGGCCAACGGCGACATCTGCGTGGTGGTGGGCTGGTCCGGCGACATCATCCAGGCGCGCGACCGTGCCGCCGAAGCCGGCAACGGGATCAACATCGGCTATTCGATCCCGAAGGAAGGAGCGCCGCAGTGGTTCGACATGCTGGCCATTCCCAAGGATGCCAAGAACGTCGACAGCGCCTACGCGTTCATCGATTACCTGCTCAGGCCGGAAGTGGCCGCGGCCAACACCAACTACGTGACCTATCCGAATCCGGTGCCGGCTTCGCGGGAACTGGTGGATTCTTCGATCAGCGAAGATCCGAGCATCTACCCGCCGGCCGAGGTGGATGCGAAGCTGTTCACGTTCGCGGTGTTGCCGCCGGAGGTGGACCGGCTTTACACCAGCACATGGACCGAACTGAAAACGGGACGATGAAACAATGCAGAAGGCAGCCCGCGTGGCTGCCTTCTGCATGGCGGACACTTCGCTTACCGGCGCGGGGTTCCGCAAAGCAGGCAGGACGGCAGCACGGGAACAGGATATCCGTTGGTTCGACTCCCCCAGCCCACGTCATCGCGGGATGACCATAGACCGACCGCCTCCGGGCGAAGTGGAGACAACGATGAGACTGCGAACCCTGGTGATTTCATTGGCCGCATGCGGCATTGCCGCTTGCGGCGGCAGGGAAGAAGGCGGGGCGGCAGATGCCGCGTCGGGCGGGCGGGTCAATGTCTACAACTGGTCCGACTACATCGCCGAAGACACCCTGCCGAACTTCCAGCGGGCGACCGGCATCCGCGTGACCTACGACGTTTTCGACAGCAATGAATTGCTGGAGACCAAGTTGCTGGCCGGTTCCAGCGGCTATGACGTGGTGGTGCCGACGCTGAATTTCCTGGGACGGCAGATCCAGGCGGGCGTGTTCCTGCCGCTGGACAAGTCCAGGCTCCCCAACTATGCCAATCTCGATCCTGAGTTGATGAAACGGCTGGAACTGCAGGATCCGGGCAACGAATACGCGGTGCCGTACATGTGGGGCACTACCGGGATCGGCTACAACGTCGACAGGATCGAAGCGGCCTTCGGCAGCACCGACATCGCCAACAGCCTGGACATCGTGTTCAAGCCCGAGAACATCGCCAGGCTGAAGGATTGCGGCGTGACCCTGCTGGACACGCCCTCGGAAATCATCCCGATCGCGCTGAACTACCTCGGCGAAGACCCCAACAGCACCGATCCGTCCGTGATCGACAGGGCCGCCGAGTTGCTCAAGAGCATCCGTCCGTACATCGGCAACTTCCATTCCTCGCAGTACATCGACGCGCTGGCCAACGGCGACACCTGCCTGGTGATCGGCTGGTCCGGCGACATCATCCAGGCGCGCGACCGCGCCGAGGAAGCGGGCAACGGCGTGGATATCGCCTATGCCATCCCCAAGGAGGGCGCACCGCAGTGGTTCGACATGCTGGCCATCCCCAAGGATGCGAAGAACCTCGACAACGCCTACGCGTTCATCAACTACCTGCTCGATCCGCAGGTGGCCGCCAACAATTCCAACTACATCAGCTACCCGAATGCGGTCAGCGCATCCACGGCGCTGATCGACGAAAGCATCACCGGCGATCCGACCATCTATCCGCCGCCGGAAGTGGCCGAGAAGCTGTTCGCCTTCGCCATCATCCCGCCGGAAGTGGACCGGCAGTACACGCGCATCTGGACTGAATTGAAGACGGGCAGGTGATCCTGCCGGCCGGGGCGGGAATCGATCCTCCACGGCTTGTTTCCATCATCACGCATCCGGCCGGCGATTCGGGTGTGCGGTCGTCCCGGCGGGCGGAGCACATGCGACGGGGCCACGTCCCGGGGGACAGAAACCATGGCGGTAGCGCAAGGCAAGGCAACGGGCGAGACGGCGCAGGCGGCAAAGGCGGGGGCGGCCGACTATCTGCGCATCGTCAACGTGCGCAAGGAGTTCGATGGTTTCGTGGCGGTGGACGACACCAACCTGACCATCCGGCAGGGCGAGATCTTCGCGCTGCTGGGCGGATCCGGTTGCGGCAAGTCGACGCTGCTCAGGTGCCTGGGGGGCTTCGAGAAACCGACGTCCGGCCAGATCTACCTGGACGGACAGTTGGTGAACGACCTGCCGCCGTACGAGCGGCCCATCAACATGATGTTCCAGTCCTACGCGCTGTTCCCGCACATGACGGTGGAGCAGAACATCGCCTTCGGCCTGAAGCAGGCCGGCATGCCCAGGGACGCGATCCGGCAGCGGGTGGACGAGATGCTCGCGCTGGTGCAACTGCAGAAACTGGGCGGACGCAAGCCGCACCAGCTTTCCGGCGGGCAGCAGCAGCGCGTGGCGCTGGCACGCTCGCTGGCCAAGGGGCCCAAGCTGTTGTTGCTGGACGAGCCGATGGGGGCGCTGGACAAGAAGCTGCGTTCGCGCATGCAACTGGAGCTGGTGGGCATCGTCGAGCAATTGGGCGTGACCTGCGTGATGGTCACCCACGACCAGGAAGAGGCGATGACCATGGCCACCCGCATCGCGCTGATGGACGCGGGCTGGATCCAGCAGGTCGGCACGCCGGATGAAATCTACGAGCAGCCGGCCAATCGTTTCGCCGCCGAGTTCATCGGCTCGGTGAACCTGATCGATGGCGTGATCGAAGAGGACGAGCCGGATTACGTCACCATCCGCACGCCGGCCTTCGATGCCCCGATCCATATCGGCCATGGCATCACCGGTTTCGAAGGACAGGAAGTGTCGTTCGCGGTGCGGCCGGAAAAGCTGGGGATCGGCAAGGAGGAACCCGCGCAGGCCAACAACAAGGCCAGGGGGGTGATCGAGGACATCGCCTATTTCGGCAGTCATTCCGTCTACCACGTGCGCTTGCCGAGCGGCATCAAGCTGATGGCCAACTTCACCAACCAGCAGCGCTGGGCCAGCGAAGGGCTGACCTGGAACGACGAGGTCTGGATGTGGTGGGGCGACAACGATGGCGTGGTGCTGACCTCATGAACAAGTCCGTCTTCAGGAAGTTTCTGCCGCATCCGCGCTGGGCGGTGATCTCGGTGCCGTATATCTGGTTGCTGGTGTTCTTCGCCATCCCGTTCCTGATCGTGCTGAAGATCTCGTTCTCCAAGCTGGCCATCGCCATGCCGCCGTACACGCCGGTCCTGGAGTACGTGGACAACGCGCTGACGCTCAAGCTCAACCTGAGCAACTACCTGGCGCTGGTGACCGACGCGCAATACGTGCGCGCCTACCTGAGCTCGATCAAGATCGCGGCCATTTCCACCCTGCTCGCATTGCTGGTCGGGTATCCCATCGCCTATGCGATTGCGCGGCTGCCGCCGGCCTCGCGCAGCATCGCGCTGATGCTGGTGATCCTGCCGTCGTGGACCTCGTTCCTGATCCGCGTCTATGCCTGGATCGGCATCCTGAAGAACAACGGATTGCTCAACAACTGGCTGATGAAGCTGGGGCTGATCGACCAGCCCTTGCAGATCCTGTACACGCCGCTGGCGGCCTATATCGGCATTGTCTACTGCTATCTGCCGTTCATGATCCTGCCGCTGTACACCAACTTGGTGAAACACGACAACCGCCTGCTGGAAGCGGCCTACGACCTGGGCGCCAAGCCGTGGAAGGCGTTCCTGAAGGTGACGCTGCCGTTGTCGAAGGCGGGCATCGTGGCCGGCTGCATGCTGGTGATGATCCCGGCGGTGGGCGAGTTCGTGATTCCCGAACTGCTGGGCGGCCCGGACACGCTGATGATCGGCCGCGTGCTGTGGAACGAATTCTTCAACAACCGCGACTGGCCGGCGGCTTCGGCGGTGGCGATCGTGATGCTGATCCTGCTGCTGATTCCCATCGTGATCTTCAACCGCTTCCAGCAGCGCGAGATGGAAGGGAGGCTGACATGAGCAGCCGGCGCGCGCGCTGGGCCACCTGGACCATCCTGGCGCTGGGTTTCGCCTTCCTCTACCTGCCGGTGGTCATCCTGGTGGTGTATTCGTTCAACGAGTCGCGGCTGGCGACGGTATGGTCCGGTTTTTCGCTGAAGTGGTATGCCGAACTGTTCCGCGACCGGCAGATGCTGGAGGCGGCTTGGATCAGCCTGAAGGTGGCGTTCTGGACCGCGACCGCGGCGGTGGTGCTGGGCACGATGGCCGCGCTGGCGATGGTGCGGATGCGGCGTTTCCCCAGCAAGACCCTGTTCGGCGCGCTGATCACCGCGCCGCTGGTGATGCCGGAAGTGATCATCGGCCTGTCGATCCTGCTGCTGTTCGTGTCGATGGGTGGGCTGTTCGGTTTCGCGCCGAGGGGCGTGGTGTCCATCTGGATCGCGCACGTGACCTTCACCCTGGCCTTCGTCACGGTGGTGGTGTCCTCGCGCCTGGCGGAACTGGACAAGTCGCTGGAAGAGGCCGCGATGGACCTGGGGGCGAACCGGATCAAGGTGTTCTTCCTGATCACCTTGCCCATCATCGCCCCGGCGCTGTTCTCCGGCTGGCTGCTGGCGTTCACCCTGTCGCTGGACGACGTGGTGATCGCCAGCTTTGTGGCCGGCCCCAATTCGACCACGCTGCCGATGAAGGTGTTTTCGTCCGTGCGCATGGGCCTGAGTCCCAAGATCAATGCGCTGGCCACCTTGATGGTGCTGTTCGTGTCCATCGCCGCGTTCCTGGGCTGGTGGCTGATGCATCGCGAGGAGAAGCGCCGCCAGCGCGACATCAAGCTGGCCTTGCAGGAGAACGGGTGATCCGCTTCCTGCTTGTCGCGTTTTTGACGACTCTTGGAGTGTCGGGATGATCATCGAAACAACCAACCCCTTCAGCGGCGGGGCCGAATATCGTCATGAGTTGATGGATGCCGCCGCCGTGGAAGCGGTATTGGCGGCATCGGCGCGCGCATTCCCGGCATGGGCCGCATTGCCGCTGGACGAGCGAGGGGCGCTGCTGCGCAAGGTGGCCGCTGAGTTGCGCCGCCGGCGCGACGACATCCAGGCCATCATGACGGCGGAGATGGGCAAACTGCGCAAGGAAGCGTTGGCGGAAGTGGACAAGTGCGCAGGCGCCTGCGATTACTATGCCGATCACGCGGCCGACTACCTGCGCGACGAGCCGGTTCCCACCGAGGCCGCGAGCAGTTACGTGCGCTATGAGCCATTGGGCTGCGTGTTGGCGGTGATGCCGTGGAATTTCCCCGTCTGGCAAGTGTTCCGCTTCCTCGCGCCGGCATTGATGGCGGGTAACGTGGCCTTGCTCAAGCACGCCAGCAACGTGCCGCGTTGCGCCGACATCATCGGTGAAGTGCTGCGCGATGCCGGGGTGCCGGGGGGCGTGTTCGGAGTGCTGCACATCGACAACGACCAGGCGGCCGCCGTGTTGCGCGACCGCCGCGTGGCCGCGGTGACGTTGACCGGCAGCGAACGGGCAGGACGTTCCATTGCCGCCAATGCGGGCGAGCAGCTCAAGAAGTGCGTGATGGAACTGGGCGGCAGCGACGCCTTCGTGGTGCTGGAAGATGCCGACCTGGACAGGACCGTGGCCGCTGCGGTGGCGTCGCGGTTCGGCAATGCCGGACAGACCTGCATCGCCGCCAAGCGTTTCATCGTGGTGGAAGCCATCGCCGGGGAATTCGTGCGACGTTTCGTTGAGTCGGCTTCGCAATTGCACTACGGCGATCCGCATGATCCGGCCATCACGCTGGCGCCGATGGCGCGGCAGGACCTGCGCGACGAATTGCACCGGCAGGTGGAAGCCAGCATCGCCGCTGGCGCGGTGCCGTTGCTGGGATGCAGGCCCATCGTGTCGCATGCCGGTTATCCGGCTTCCATCCTCGACGCGGTGGCGCCGGGCATGCCGGCCTATGACGAAGAACTGTTCGGCCCGGTGGCCGGCATCCTGCGCGTGAGCGACGAGGAAGAAGCCGTGCGCGTGGCCAACGACACGGCGTTCGGCCTGGGCGGCAGTGTGTGGACGCGGGACCGTGCGCGTGGCGAACGGGTGGCGCGCCGGCTGCAATGCGGGGCCGTGTTCGTCAACGCCATCGTGCGCAGCGACGTGCGCTTGCCGTTCGGCGGTATCAAGCGTTCCGGCTTCGGCCGCGAACTGGCCGGGCACGGCATCCACGAATTCATGAACATCAAGTCGGTCTATATCGACTGAGCCGATTCATGTAGGAGCGGCCCATGGCCGCGAGCTTTTGCTGTTGTTACAGGATCCCCGCGAAAAGCTCGCGGCCATGGGCCGCTCCTACAGGCGATGCGGATGGAACGATGGGTTCCGTCCGGGGCGGTTGGCTTCGCCGGGCGTCGGGTCCACCTTTTGCTCATTCCACCGAGGGCTCCACCATGAACACCGTCGCCGCCACTCCCGCCCGCATTGCCCGCAAGGTGCGCGGGCTCGCCACTTCCGATGGCGCGGGCGTCAAGCTGACCCGCGTCATCGGCGGCCCGGACTTGCCTGATCTGGATCCGTTCCTGCTGCTGGACGAGTTCGGCACCGACCGGGCCGAAGACTACATCGCCGGTTTCCCCAGCCATCCGCATCGCGGTTTCGAGACCGTCACCTACATGCTGGACGGCCGCATGCGGCACAAGGACAACCATGGCAACGAAGGCCTGCTGACGCCGGGTTCGGTGCAGTGGATGACCGCCGGGCGCGGACTGGTCCATTCCGAGATGCCGGAACAGGAGTCCGGGCGCATGCGCGGCTTCCAGTTGTGGGTCAACCTGCCGGCGCGCGAGAAGATGACCGCGCCGAAATACCAGGAATTCGCGCCCGACCGCATTCCGGTCGCGACGCCGGCCGATGGCGTGAGCGTCAGGGTGATCGCCGGTGCGGTGGGCGATACGGTCGGTCCGATCGTGCAGCCGGCGACCGACCCGGTGTATCTGGATGTCGCGCTGGAGGCCGGGCGGAACTGGAGCCATCCGTTGCCCGATGGACACAACGCCTTCCTTTATGTCTTCGAGGGCGCGATTGACGTGGGCGAGGGCGAAAACGCCCGCGCGCTGGAAACGCACGAACTGGCGGTACTCGGCGGCGGCAATGTGGTGAGCCTATGTACCGGCGACCGCCCGGCGCGCCTGATTCTGGTCGCGGGCCGGCCGCTGCGCGAGCCGGTGATGCGCCATGGTCCGTTCGTCATGAACACCCGGCAGGAACTGATGCAGGCCTTCGTCGATTACCAGGAAGGCCGCTTCTGAGGTGCCGCGCGAACCTCCACCGCCTGCCGACGGTGGAGGTTTCGTTCGTCATCGATCCGGCCCATGAATTGTAGGAGCGGCCCTTGGCCGCGATGGCCTTTCGCGGTAAAGCCTCATCGCGGCCAAGAGCCGCTCCTACACAGTGGGCGGCATTGGCGCGTTGGACCAATCAGGTCCGCTCAGGCGTTGTCCGATTGTTCCCGGCCGAGCCAGCCGTAGGCGATGCCGCCGATGACGCCGCCCAGGATGGGAGCCAGCCAGAACAGCCACAACTGCTGGATCGCGCCGGAGCCGACGAACAGCGCCACGCCGGTGGAGCGGGCGGGATTCACCGAGGTGTTGGTGACCGGGATGCTGATCAGGTGGATCAAGGTCAGCGCCAGGCCGATGGCGATCGGCGCGAAACCCGCCGGTGCGCGCTTGTGTGTGGCACCCATGATCACGATCAGGAAGAACGCGGTCAGCACCACCTCGGTCAGGAAGGCCGCAGCCACGGTGAAGCCGCCGGGCGAACGTTCGCCGAAGCCGTTGCTGGCGAATGCGCCCGCGGCCGATGGGTCCAGTGCGAAGCCGGGTGAACCCTTCAGGATCTGCAGCAGGATGAAGCCAGCGGCAATGCCCCCCAGCACCTGTGCCACGATGTACGGCAGCAGATCCTTGCCGGGAAAGCGCCCGCCGGCCCAGAGTCCGAAGCTGACCGCGGGATTGAAGTGGGCGCCGGAAATGTGCCCGAAAGCATAGGCGCCGGTCAGCACAGTCAGACCGAAGGCCAGCGATACGCCGACCAGGCCGATGCCCAGCGGATTGCCTTCGCCGCCGAATTGCGCGGCCAGCACGGCGCTGCCGCAGCCACCCAGGACCAGCCAGAACGTGCCGAGGAACTCGGCCGTGAGTTTCTTGCCTGTACTCATCTCGATTTTCCCCTTGGATGAATGACCGCCTCCACGACGGCCACCGAAAAGTAACCCAGGCTTGCGGGAAAAATGTTTCGCTTGTGTTATCCGCTGAGAAGGCAGAAGCGCCGCGTGGTTCAGCGATCGGGCAGGGGGATGAACTCCGTTTCACCCGGGATCTCGCCGAAGCGTCCTTCCAGCCAGTCCTGCTTGGCCTGCTCGATGCGTTCCTTCGAGCTGGAAACGAAGTTCCACCACAGGTGGCGGGGCGCATCCAGCGGCTCGCCGCCCAGCAGCATGGCCTTCAGCGGCGTCTTCGCGTGCAGCACGGGACGGCTTCCGCGGTCGAAAACGACCAGGCGCCTTTCCGGGATGCCGGCGCCATCCACCTGGGCCTCGCCTTCCAGCGTGTACAGCGCGCGTTCCGCGTGGGCGTCGTCGATCCTGAGTTCGGCGCCGGCTTCCAGGTCCACGGCCACGTTGAAGGTGTCGCTGAACACGCGCACCGGCGATTCTTCGCCGAAACCGCGCCCGGCGATCACGCGCAGCCATGCGCCTGCGCGCCGGATCTGCGGCAGGGCGGATGCGCAGTGATGGTGGAATTCCGGGGCGGTTTCCTCGCTGGACTGCGGCAGCGCAACCCACGTCTGCATGCCATGCAGCGGCTGGTCATGGTCCCGTGGATGCGGCGTGCGTTCGGAATGCGCGATGCCGCGCCCGGCGGTCATCCAGTTCACGTCGCCGGGCCGGATGACCTGCTCCGAACCCAGCGTATCCTTGTGGTTGATCGCGCCGGACCACAGGTAGGTCACTGTGGCCAGGCCGATATGGGGGTGCGGGCGCACGTCGATGCCGCGGCCGGGCTCGAACACCGCCGGCCCCATGTGGTCGACGAAAACGAACGGGCCGACGCTGCGGGCCTGCATCGTGGGCACGGCGCGGCGGACCTTGAAGCCGCCGCCCAGATCGTGTTCGCGCGGGGTGATGATCGTGGCCATGGCCTTCCTCCACTTTCCCGGTGGACAGGATGGCACAACGCCTGGCGTGTCGCTGCCTGCCCGGGGGGAACACATCGTCGCACTGGTGGGAAGGCTCAGAATTCCTGCACGACCAAGCGCATTTCTTCGGGTGCTTCCGGCCTCACCACGTATATCAAGCCGTATTGCATTTCGCTCATCGCGGGGATGCTCTCGCCCGACAATGCCGCGGTGATGTCCGGCACCGTATTGCTGTGGCCCACGATGAGCACCGTTCCCTCTGGATGCGCCTGCCGCAGGCGGGCAGCCAACTCGATGGCCGGTTGCCTGGCGTCGTAGTCGTTCACCGGAAGCTCGTGCAGTTCCGCAGCGGGAGCCGCGGTCTGCCGGGTTCTGCGGTACGGCGTGGCATAGACCGCTTGCAGCGGCTCGCCGGACAGCCGGTCGGCCAGGGCGGATGCGCGTTGCCGGCCCGCTTCGCTGAGTGATGGGTCGCGTTTGTCGTCATCGGCCTTTTCGGCATGCCGGACAATGATGAACACTGGGCCGGCATCAGGCCCGGCGGCAGATGCCGGAGCGGCATGCCAGCCGATCGACAGCGCAAGAAGAAGGTGCAGCAGCGGATGACGCATCATCGTTCCACTCCGGAGTATCGGTCTTCTCCCAGCAAGGCATCGGCCACGGCATCCGGGTTTTTCATCCATGCGAAATGGTCCGCGGTTGTCCCCAGCACGCGCGAATCCAGTGCCACTGTGTTTCGCCGGGAGTTCGGCAGCTTGTCCAGCAGGGCTTGCAGCGAGGAAGGCGGCGCCAGCCAATCGTCGCGCAGCACTACCCCGGTCGCGTCGACTTCCACGGCTGCCATGGCAAGTTCCAGGTCGGTTGCCAGGCCCGCTGCCGTGTAACGGCCGGTCAAGCCCACGCGGGCCCAGTCCCGGATCAGGCTGCGCGCTTCATCGCCGCCGAATCCCAGGCGGCGGCCCGGCAGGGCGCCGCGTCGTTGGGAAATCCAGGCGGCGAACCGATAGAACGGGGGCAGCATGTAGCGGCGGGCACCGGGGAACGTGCGCCAGTAGGGCGTGCCGGAACCCACCAGCCACAGTCGCGCAAAAGCGTCCGTTTCCAGTCCCAGATAGCATGCCGCCAACTGGCCGCCCAGGCTGTGCCCGCCAATGAAATGCGGCGCGGCCGGCGCATGCGTGCGCAATGCCGCATGGCAGGCGGGCAGGTCCTGCGCCAGCACGTGCCGGTAGCCCCAATCGTTTTCGCGGTTCGCGCGCACGTTGCTGCTGCCATTGCCGCGCCATTCGTGCAGGTACACGGCAACGTCGCGCGCGGCCAGTGTTTCGGCCAGGGGCAGGTAGTGCCGCGCCGCCACGCCCAGCGCGGGCAACCACAGCAGGGCGGCGCGGGGCTGCGCCGGGACACGGGCGATCAGGTTGAAACGATGGCCATCGTCGGTGGAAAGCGGGATTTCGCGGGCTTCGGCCCTCATGGTTCAGGGGGCCGCAGCGTAATGCTGGAGGACCACGGTGTCGCTGTTGCCCGGGCGGTAGCCCAGTTGCAGTGCGGCATGCACATAGTCCGAAGCGGCGAAGCAGGCATCGCGCAACGGCAGGCCCAGGCACAGGCGGGCGGCGATGGCCGAAGCCAGCGTGCAGCCGGTGCCGTGGGCTTGCAGGTGCAGGCGCGGGTGGGTGGTGCGGGCGATGCCGCCGGCGTCGGCGAACAGGTCCGCCACGTCGCCGTCGTCCGGCAGGTGCCCGCCCTTGAGGAAGACCGCGCGCGCGCCGAGCGACAGCAGGCTGGCGGCGGCGTCTTCCATCGCGGCGTGATCTTCGATGCGCCGGCCGAGCAGCAGTTCGGCTTCGGGCAGGTTGGGCGTCACCACACTGGCCAGCGGCAGCAGGCGCGCGCGCAGGGCATCCAGCGCGGCGTCTTCGAGCAGCTTCGCGCCGCTGGTGGCCACCATCACCGGATCCACCACCACGAACGGCGGGCGATGGCGCTCCAGCGCACCGGCCACCGCGTGGATCACGCCGGCATTGGCGAGCATGCCCAGCTTGACGGCGCCGATATCGAAATCATCGAAGCAGGCTTCTATCTGGGCTTCGAGGAATTCCAGCGGCGGCACGCTTACGGCGGTGACTCCGCGCGTGTGCTGGGCGGTCAATGCGGCAATGGCGGACAGGCCGTGCACGCGATGGGCGGCGAAGGTCTTCAGGTCGGCCTGGATGCCGGCACCGCCGCCGGAGTCGGAGCCGGCGATGGTCAGGGCGGAAACGGGACGTGGTTCGGACATGCCGTCATTGTGCACCGGTTCAAGGGGGCGGTGCCCGCTCGCCATGTTTCTCCATCAGCGATGCCGCCAGCTTCAATGCGCGTTCGTAATTGGAAACGAAGTGCACCTGGCCGGGATGCTCGCCGAAATGCATGTCCGCCAGCACACGATTGGGTTGCGATTGCAGCCCGGACACGACCAGCACGATGCCGTGGCGGGCGCAACGGTTGGCCAGGTTGGCCAGCGCGTGCACGCCGCTGGCATCGATGTAGGGTACCAGCCGCATGCGCAGGATGAACACCTTGGGCGGTTCGAAGAACTGGTCGAGCAGGTTGTCCAGGCGGTTGGCCGCGCCGAAGAACAGCGGGCCGCTGATCTGGTAGGCCTCCACGCCTTTCGGAAGGCGCGCGCGTTGTTCCTCGTCGGTTTTCAGGGCCGGGTCGTAGCCGGGCAGGTCGTCATCGGTGATCCGCACCCCGGAACTGATCTCCACGCTTTCGGCCATGCGGTGCATGAAAATCAGCGTGGCGACCACCAGTCCCGCCTGGATGGCGACGGTCAGGTCGAAGAACACGGTCAGGAAGAAGGTCAGCAGCAACACCGCCCGGTCGCCCCACGGTGCCGACAGGGTGTGGCGGAAGTGCTCGTGTTCGCTCATGTTCCAGGCCACCACCAGCAGCACCGCGGCCAGCGCCGGCAGCGGCACATAGCGCATCAGCGGCGCCAGCAGCAGCATGAACAGCAGCAGGAAACCGGCGTGCAGCATGCCGGAAACCGGCGAGCGCGCGCCGGCGCGGATGTTGGTCGCGGTGCGCGCGATCGCGCCGGTGGCGGGCAGTCCGCCGAACAGCGCCGCGCCCACGTTGGCCACGCCCTGCGCGACCAGTTCGCCGTTGGAGCGATGCCGGCCGCCGGTCATGCCGTCGGCGACCACCGCCGACAGCAGCGATTCCACGCCGGCCAGGAAGGCGATGGTGAACGAACTGGGCAGCAGTTCCAGCGTGCGGTCGAACGGAATGTGCGGGAAGTCGAACGTCGGCAGGGCCGAGGGCAGGCTGCCGAAACGGGTGCCGATGGTTTCGGCGGGCAGGGCGAACAGCAGGCACACGCCGGTGCAGACCAGCAGCGCGATCAGGAAGCCGGGCCACTTCGGTTTCCAGCGGCGCAGGCCGAAGATCACCACCAGGCCCAGCGCGGTCAGTCCCACCGCCACCGGCTGGGTGGTGGCGATGTGCTCGGCGTAAGCGGCCCAGCGCGGGAAGAACTCGGCGGGCACCGATTCCATCTGCAGGCCCAGCGCGTCCTTGACCTGGCTGGAGAAGATGCTGACCGCAATGCCGGCGGTGAAACCGGTGATGACCGGCTGCGGCATGTACTTCATCAGCGTGCCCAGCCGCAGCAGGCCGGCGGCGATCAGCATCAATCCGGCCAACAGCGTGCACAGGATCAATCCGCCGAAGCCGAACCGCTCGATCACCACGAACACGACCGGGATGAAGGCCGCGGTCGGCCCACCGATCTGGACCTTCGAGCCGCCCAGCGCCGAAATCAGGAAACCCGCCACGATGGCGGTGTACAGGCCCTTTTCCGGGCCGGTGCCACTGGCGATGGCCAGTGCCATGGCCAGCGGCAGGGCGACGATGGCGACGGTCAGTCCGGCGACGGCGTCGGCGCGCAGGTCGTTCCAGCCGTAGCCGCCGCGCAGCACGGTGACCAGCTTCGGCTCGTATTGCCGCAGGTACTGGCGCCGGTCCATCACGCGGGGTCCTTCAGCCGGACCCCGCGACCGCGTCCCTGGCTGGGCTGTTCATTGCCGATCAGTTCGACACCGGCGGCGTCCAGCGCTTCCACGATCTTGGTCAGCGTGCCGACCACGCCGCGCACGTGGCCGTGGCTGGCCTCCATGCGCTGGATCGTGGGCAGGGACACGCCGGCCATTTCGGCCAGCTTGCGCTGGTCGATCCCGAGCAGGGCGCGTGCGGCGCGCAGTTGGGCGGCGGAGATCATGGGGGGATCCTGAAGTGCCGGAAACACGGCAACGATTCTCTACCCACCAGACATGCCAATGCAATCAAAAAACCATCAAACTAATGTCTAAGACATCATCTGGGGAGGGAGTGATCCGATTTTCAACCCGCAACTATGGTTCGCGTGGCGTGGCAGTTTCCATGAAGGAAAACGTGCTTCAAGGGAGAAGCACTTCGGCAGGCAACGGATTTGCTTCGGCTGCCTCAGAGCACTTCCGAAGCGAAATCCGCCAACCTTGAACGCTCGCCGCGGCGCAAGGTGATGTGCGCGCTGTGCGCCCAGTTCTTGAACCGGTCCACGGCGTAGGTCAGTCCGGAAGTGGTTTCGGTCAGGTAGGGCGTGTCGATCTGCTCCACGTTGCCCAGGCAGACGATCTTGGTGCCGGGGCCGGCGCGGGTGATCAGGGTCTTCATCTGCTTGGGCGTGAGGTTCTGCGCTTCGTCCAGGATCAAATACCGCGACAGGAAGGTGCGTCCGCGCATGAAGTTCATCGAGCGGATCTTGATCCGCGAGGCGAGCAGGTCGTTGGTCGCCGCACGGCCCCAGGCGCCGCCTTCCTGGTTGTGCGTCAGCACTTCCAGGTTGTCGGTCAGCGCGCCCATCCACGGGGTCATCTTTTCCTCTTCGGTGCCGGGCAGGAAGCCGATGTCCTCGCCGACGCTGACGGTGGCGCGGGTCATGATGATCTCGCGGTAGCGCTGCTGGTCCATGGTCTGCGCCAGCCCGGCGGCCAGGGCCAGCAATGTCTTGCCGGTGCCGGCGGTGCCGAGCAGGGTGACGAAATCGATTTCCGGGTCCATCAGCGCATTGAGCGCGAAGTTCTGTTCCCGGTTGCGCGCGGTGATGCCCCAGACCGCGTGCTGGCCGCTGCGGAAATCGTCGACCAGGGCCAGCGTGGCCTTGCCGTCGGCATCGGTCCTGACCACCCGCAATTCCACTTCGTCCTCGCCGGGCAGGTACAGGTACTGGTTGGCATGCCACGGTTCGTCGTTGGCCATGACCACTTCGTAACTGGAACGGCCGCGGTCACTCCAACTGCGCAGGTCGTCGTGGTGTTTTTCCCAGAAATCGTCGGGGAGTTCGGTGGCGCCGGTGTACAGCAGGCTGAAATCGTCCAGCGCACGGTCGTTTTCGTAGTCCTCGGCGGTCAGGCCGCTGATCGAGGCCTTGATGCGCAGGTTGATGTCCTTGGACACCAGGATGACAGGCGTGCCCGGATGCTCCTCGCGCAGCTCCAGCACAGAGGCCAGGATCTTGTTGTCCGGCGCCACCGCGCCGAAGGTGCGGCCGGGATCGACCGGGCGGGTCTGGAAATGCAGCTTGCCGATCTGCCCGCGGGTGCGCAGTTGCAGGCCCTGCGGATGGGTCAGGGTGATGCCGGCATGGATGTGATCGGCACCGGCGCCCTCGATCAGTTCGTTGAGGAAGCGGCTGACCTGGCGTGCGTTGCGGCTGACTTCCGACGTGCCCTTCTTGGCGTTGTCCAGTTCCTCGATGACCTGCATCGGCAGGAACACGTCGTGCTCCTCGAACTTGAACAGCGCGGTGGGGTCGTGCATCAGCACGTTGGTGTCCAGCACGTAGATGCGCTTGCCTTCGGTCATTCGCGGGCCTCATGGGGTGGCGTGGAGGAGGTGGAAACACCGCGGCAGGCGGTGTTCAGGGCAACAGGACAACGGACGGCAGACGACCGCCACGACCCGCTGCATGACGGGGTGGCGGAGGGCGGGGGAAAGGACGGGGTCACTGCTTCAGGGCAGCCTTCAGTGTTTCGAGCACGGCGTCGGCATGGCCGGGAACTTTCACGCCGCGCCATTCGTGCGCAATGCGGCCTTGGGGAGAAATCAGGAAGGTGCTGCGCTCGATGCCCAGCACCTTGCGGCCGTACATGTTCTTTTCCTTGATCACGCCGAAGGCGTTGCAGAGTTTTTCGTCCGCATCGCTGACCAGCGGGAA